>CANFUB010000182.1 GCA_947450015.1 Bacteroidota bacterium
AGAGGTGATTCAAAAACAAGGGTGTATAAAATGAGTAAGCAACCTGGCACTTATGTTTTAAGTCCATACACTAGTTTCAATGTAGTAGGTTTAATAACCGGTGCAGATTATTCTCCAAAAACAAAGGAACTTGTTCTCATCGGTTATCAAAGCAGTCATTCTAATTCATTCCTTTGGTTTTTAGATCATTTTACAAGTGATTCTTTTTTCTCAGGCAATAAAAGACGCATTGAAATAGGCAATGGAAAAGACTGGCAAACAGAAGGCATCACTTGGAACAGCAATGGTAGAATTTTATTGTCAAATGAAAATTCAGGTTTACCTTGTTCACTTTATGCGAGTGATAAGAATTTTAAAACATCCGGCATAGCTGCTACTGCAAACATTAAAATGATGATGGTTTATCCCAATCCTGCAAATGAAACCCTTTGCATTAAAAATCTTGTATCAAAATCTTTATATACCATTTTCAATTTAATGGGCGAAATGGTATTGCAAGGTAAAATAGATAATTTAGATGAAAATATTAACGTGCAAGATTTGAGTACAGGAAGTTATGTACTTATAGTGAATACTAGCAGTGGCGAAAGCAGTACCATCAGATTTGAGAAGCTTTAATTTGCCAAAAAAAATAAGATTTAGTAACAGCATAATAAAGTAATTTTCAAAGTAATTGCTCACCATTAGTAATTTGTCTATTTTTTTAAAATGAAAAAATTTTTAAAAAATTAAAATCCCCAAATTCAATATCTTTGCCCTACCATTTATGAATTTAAAATTCGGTATTCTGCGCGAAGAAAAATTACCTTCTGATAAACGTGTTCCCTTTACACCCGCTCAATGTGCGGCTATCAAAGATCAATTTCCTTCGATTGAAATATACATCCAACCATCGCCTGAACGTTGCTTTGCCGACGAACTCTATGCAAAGGTTGGGATTACAGTAAAAGAAGATATCAGCGATTGCGACTATTTATTAGGCATTAAAGAAGTGCCTGCCGAAGCGCTTATCCCCAATAAAAAATATTTGTTCTTTTCGCATACCATCAAGAAACAAGCCCATAACAAACACTTGATGCACGCTTTAATAAAAAAGCAAATTACGATGATCGATTATGAAACCCTGCGTTGGAAAAACGGTGACCGTGTGCTAGGTTTCGGTCGTTTTGCAGGTATTGTTGGTGCTTACAATGGCCTACTTACTTGGGGCAAAAAATACAATGCTTTTGATTTAAAACCCGCCTATCTCTGCCACGATTATGCAGAAGTAAAACGCGAACTAAAAAAATTAAAACTTTCGAACATTAAAATCATTCTCACAGGCAATGGCCGCGTTTCGCTTGGTGCACTTGAACTTTTGAAAGAGGCCGGCATTAAACAAGTAACAGCAGCAGATATTTTAACTAAAATTTTTGCTGAGCCTGTATTTGCAGAATTGCTAACAGAAAACCTATACGAACGCATTGATGGCAAACCATACGACCGCAGCGATTTTCACCACGACCCTACCCGTTACCGCTGTGTGTTCCGCTACTATTTACCTTTCTGCGATTTGTTAATGAATGGTATTTATTGGGACGATAAAATGGACCGTCTTTTTGCAGCCAACGAAACCCGCTTGCCCACTTTTAAAACCAAAGTGATAGCAGATATCAGTTGCGATATTAATGGCAGTGTGCCCATTACTTTAAAAGACACCAAAATCACCGACCCTGTTTTTGGATTCAGTCCAACCACCATGGATGTTTGCGAACCCTATCAAAGCGATAGCATCGATATTATGGCGGTAAGTAATTTGCCAACAGAATTACCTAAAGATGCAAGCGAGGGCTTTGGTCAAATGCTCATCGATTATGTGATTCCTGAATTAATGAAACCGAATAGTCCCATCATTCATGCAGCCACCATCTGCACCAATGGTCAACTGACACATGATTATGAGTACTTGGCCGATTACGCCTATTGATTTCATTCCTTCATCAAAATTTAATCTTATTTGATTTAAAAAAGTAGTTAATTTGCCTGCATATGAAAGCAATGAAGCGCATTATTCTCCTTATCCTGCCCTATAAAGGACTGGCAGCGCTTAACATGTTGTTTAATTTAATTCAGATTTTAGCTGGATTATTCTCTTTGGGTTTGCTGATGCCCTTGCTCGACTTTATGTTTAATAACAATAAAGAAGCTATCAAACCAAGGGCTATTGAAGCGGGGTCTAGCACCGATTTCAACTCCATGTACAACGCCTTCATTCAATGGATGACGGAGTATGTACAAAACGATAAGAAACAAGCCCTTTTATTAATTTGTATTGCTTTAATTATTGCCACCATTATTAAAAACATAGCGCGTTATTTGGCTCTGTACTATTTGGTAATTCTTAGAAACAGAAGCATAGAAAACATTCGTAAAAACATTTTCCAAAAAATATTGGCCTTGCCGCTCTCCTATTTTAGCAACGAGAAAAAAGGGGATTTGATTTCGCGCATGAGCAACGATGTGAAAGAAGTTGAATGGAGCATGATGGCCTCCTTAGAAGCCATTTTCAAAGAACCTGTCACCATTGTATTTTACGTTGGCACCTTGGTTTACATGAGTCCTGGCCTAACACTATTTGTAGTTGGTCTTTTGCCCATTGCTGCTGGCTCTATTGCTTTACTCGGCAAATCATTGCGCAGAAAATCTAAACGCAACCAAGAGCAACAAAGCAATGTGTTATCCTTTTTAGAAGAATCTTTAGGCGGTATGCGCATCATCAAAGCCTTTGTTGGCGAGAAAGCCTTTAAACATAAATTCGATTCATTGAATGCCAGCTCTACTTTGGCCAATATTAAAGTGAACCACCGTGGCGACTTAGCCTCTCCTATTTCCGAAACTTTGGCCATCATTGTTGCTGGTGTGATTCTCTGGTTTGGCGGCAACATGGTATTCGAAGGTCAATTGGTAGGCTCTGCATTCTTGGCATACTTCGCTATTTTTAGCCAAGTGATTCCCCCATTCAAACAACTTTCACAAGCGTTTCCAATGGTGCAACGCGGTGCAGCAAGTTTAGACCGTTACGAAGAAATTTTAAATGCCGATATTAAAATTTATGAGCAACCCAATGCCATCGAAATTAACAATATTCAACATGCCATCGAATATAAAAATGTGAACTTTGCCTATGGTTTAGACACCGTTTTACATGGTATTAGCTTCACCGTTCCTAAAAATAAAAAGGTAGCTTTAGTAGGTGCCAGTGGTAGTGGAAAAAGCACCATTGCCGATTTATTACCGCGCTTTTATGACATTGAAAATGGGGAAATTTTAATTGATGGCGTCAACATCAAATCGCTTTCAATAAACAGTTTGCGTTCTATGATGGGCATCGTTTCGCAAGAGGCCATTCTGTTCAACGATACCATCGCCAATAACATAATATTTGGATTAGAAAATGTAAGCAAAAGCGATTTAGAAAAAGCTGCTAAGCTTGCCAATGCTTATGATTTCATTCTACAATCAGAGCGTGGTTTCGACACTGTGATTGGCGAAAGAGGCAGCAAATTAAGTGGCGGCCAACGCCAACGCATTGCCATCGCAAGAGCCTTATTGAGAAATCCTGCAGTTTTAATTTTAGATGAGGCCACAAGTGCCTTAGACAATGAAAGTGAAAAACTGGTGCAGCAAGCCCTCGACAATTTGCGCCAAGACCGCACCACCCTTGTGATAGCGCACAGATTAACCACCATACAAGATGCAGATGAAATCATTGTTCTAGACAAAGGATTTATCATTGAACGCGGTCATCACAACGAATTAATGGAAAAACGCGGACCTTATTACAGATTGTACAATACCTATAACGATGGTAAAGCTTAAGAACAAAAAAATACTAGGCAGTTCCGATAAAATAGATTTTCCTGAATTGGGATTAGAGAACATTGGTTGCAAAATTGACACAGGTGCTGAATCTTCTTCAATCCATTGTCACCATGTTAGAATTAGAGAAATCAATGGCGAAGATGTGCTTGTTTTTAGATTATTAGATCCAAAGCATAAAGCCTATGTTAAGAAAGATTGTACCACCAAGCATTTCAAAGAAAAGCGCGTAAAAAATAGTTTTGGCGACAAAGAGTATCGCTATTTTGTAAAGTTAAAAATTAAACTTTTTAACGAAACAATCGAAGCCGAATTCTCCTTGGCCAATCGGTCGGACATGACCTTCCCCGTTTTGCTTGGAAAAAAATTACTGCATCAACATTTCCTTGTCGATGTGGCTCAAAAAAATCTGTCATATAACGCTAAGAAAAATAACAGGCCATGAACATTGTTGTACTATCGCGCAACCCTCACCTCTATTCAACCAAAAGGTTGTTAGAAGCAGCTGAGGCAAGGGGACATAATGCCCAAATCATCAGTCATACCCACTGTTATGTGGTGATTGAAAAAGGCGCCCCTACCATTTTTCACAACAATAAATCATTGTTAGATATAGATGCCGTAATTCCGCGAGTAGGCGCATCGGTAACTTATTATGGTTCGGCCATTATCCGCCAATTCGAAGCACAAAAAATTTATACATCATTAACTGCTGCAGCTTTGGTTCGCAGTCGCGATAAATTAAGAACCCTGCAATTGCTAAGCATGGAAAACATTGCATTGCCTAAAACCGTGTTTGCCCGCCATCCAGATGATATCGACCACGTGATTAAACAAGTGGGTGGAGCTCCATTGATTATCAAATTAATTGAAGGCACACAAGGTTTAGGCGTTGTATTGGCCGAGACTAAAAAAGCAGCTAAGAGTGTCATAGAAGCTTTCTACGGCATGAACGCCAACTTCTTGGTACAAGAGTTTGTAAAAGAAGCAAAGGGCAGTGATATACGTGCCTTTGTTGTAGGCGATAAAGTAGTAGGTGCCATGGTGCGTCAAGGCAAGGAAGATGAATTTAGAAGTAACCTGCACCGCGGTGGCACAAGCAAGGTGATAAAATTAAGCGATGAGGAAGAAGAAGTGGCCATTAAAGCCGCCAAAGCTTTGGGATTGAATATTGCAGGTGTCGATATGTTGCCAAGTGAAAGAGGCCCGCTGGTAATCGAAGTTAACTCCTCGCCCGGACTCGAAGGTATTGAAGCAGCCACAGGTAAAGACATTGCAGGTGAAATTATTCACTTCATCGAAAAAGACATTAAACGCAAAAAATAACCCCAAAGCTTTTCAATACTTTTGTATGAACGTCATAAATGACGTTCATTTAAAGTAAAATCCAAACATTTTCGTCTACTCTATATATTGACGAAAAAATGGAGCTCATCATGACGGAAACAAAGCCGAATATTATACAAACTGTTAACAGTTATGGCAAGCAATTGCTAGGCTTTATCAAAGGCAAGGTAAAATCCGAAGAAGATGCCGAAGACATATTGCAAGAGGTATGGTACCAATTGAGTAATTTAACAGAACTTGAAACCATCGAGAGCATGAGCGGCTGGCTTTACCGCGTTGCCCGCAATAAAATCACCGATTTATTTCGCAAAAAGAAAAGCGATTCAATCGAAGATTTCACTTTTCAAAGTGAAGATGGTGAAATCGATTTCAAAGACTTGCTGTTGGCAGAAACCAAAACACCCGAAGACGAATTTTTTAAGAAAATTTTTTGGGAAGAATTGATGGATGCTTTGGAAG
>CANFUB010000183.1 GCA_947450015.1 Bacteroidota bacterium
AATGTGTGAACAGCAATTTGTTTTTATTCAAAGGCCATTACACCATACCATATGGTACAGTAAAAACTTATTATTGGAACTTAGACGGCACCTTTAAAAAAGCTAGCATCGATACTTTTAAACGTTATAGTGATACAGGTGTGAAAAGCCTATCATTCATTGCCGAAAGCATTAATCAATGCAGAGATACCTCTTCTCTAAAAATTTATTTACAACCGAAACCTAAAGCATTGTTTAGTATCAATGATTCCGGTCAATGCGAAAACGACAATCTTTTCAAATTCACAAATAACAGTCAGTTTAGTTTTGGAAATCTTACCTACAATTGGAATTTTGGAGATGGCAACACTTCGGCCCAAACAAATCCGCAAAACAAATACGCACAACATGATACGTTGACCGTGCGCTTAATTGCCATTACCAATGTAAATTGTCAGGACACTGCCCTTCGCTCCCTTATTGTTTATCCTAAGCCTTTGCCGCAATTTAACCTCAGCGACTCTGATCAATGTTTAGATGGCAACAAATTTATCTTCAACAATAGCAGCCGAATTGCAAGTGGCAACCTTACCTACCTTTGGGAAACTGGCGACGGCTATCAAGCTTTACAATTGAACACTGGTCATACCTATGCGAAAGAAGGTACTTACAAAATAAAGCTGCATGCAACTTCTGATTTTGGCTGCAAAGATTCTATTCAACATTTTGCGACTGTTCATCCAGAGCCTAAGGCCGATTTTAGTATCAACAATTTAAAACAATGTCAAAACAATCAGCAATTTACTTTCACAAATAAAAGTCAATATACATTTGGTGCCTTAAGCTATGTTTGGCGCATGGGAGACGGCAACCAATTAAACACCAAAGATGTCAACTATCAATATGCTTCGCATGGCTTAAAAACCATAGAACTAAAAGTAATGACAGACAAATTATGCAGTGACAGTATGAGTAAGCAGGTGCGTGTATATGCAAAACCGGTTGTAGCTTATGCCATCAACGATACTGACCAATGTGTGAACAATCAAAATTTACAATTCAAAACGACAACTACAATTGCCGAAGGCAGTATTAAAAAACACTATTGGAATTTTGGTGATGGGGTAAAAGACAGTGGCTTGACGGTAAGTCATTATTTCCAATACACCCAATTGTATGTTGTTACACTTATTGCCATAAGCGATAGTTTGTGTATTGACAGTGTAAAGAAAAACATTCGTATTTATCCAAAACCAAAAGCAGCTTTTAATATTAACGATACAGCGCAATGCTTAAAAAACAATAATTTTTTACTAACAGATGGGTCAGTAGACATAAGTGGAATCAAAGATTATTTATGGAATATTGATTCAAAAAGGTTGGCATTCACATCGATTGTAAACCATCAATTCACAGATACTGGCTATAAGAAAATTAGCTTAACGATTAATTCAAACAATGGTTGCAGAGACACCACCGAGCGCATGGTTTATGTTAAGCGTCAACCAGATGCATCGTTTACCAAATTAGCACCTTTTTATTGTGTAAATGGACCAATGGTGCCAATTGTTCCTAAAGAAAAAGGCGGTCAATTTTTTGGTAAAAACATGATCAACGATCAATATGTTCCAACCAAATTATGGCGTGATACTGTGACCTATAAAATTGTGATCAATGGTTGTTCGGATAGCGTCACTTATACGACAGATGTGTTCCCTCCTCCAATTGTGAATTTAGGGAAAGATACCATACTCTGTAAGTTCGAATCAATTACTTTAAAAGCTAGTAATTGGAATTCTACTTATCAATGGAACAATACCTTCATGACGGATTCGACTCAGAAAATCACGAAAGCAGGCACTTATATTGTAAAAGTTACCAGCGTTTGTGGATCCACTAGCGATACCATTGTTGTGAATTTCCGCGACAACAATTGCAGATTCTTTATGCCATCTGCATTTACGCCAAATGCCGACGATAGAAATGAATATTTCAAACCGATTACCATCAATGTTCCAGAATTAACCATGCGCATTTTCAACCGTTGGGGCGAAAAGATTTACGAAGGCGATATTAATTCACCAGGATGGGATGGTACCTTTAAAGGAGAGCCAGTTCAGCAAGATGTTTATGTTTGGCAAGTTGAATACCGATATCCTTTAGGCAATGGTTACATTAACCAATACGAAAACGGAACGTTAAACCTATTGCGATAAGAAAGCGGTTTGAAGGTTTTACAATTGAACTTTTTATTGCCAAAACCCCTTCTCTAGATTTATATAAAAAGCACTAAAGCCAACCGGCAAGTCGTTAGGCAACTTACCGGATTGCTTAGCCTTAGTGTGGTGTGCGCTTTAAAAGGGGTTTGTATTGCTAGAAACCCCTTTACATAGTACATTTATTAGTTAAAAGAACTTTAAGAAGACTCAATATTAATTCATCAAGGTGATTTTATGGGTTGTTATACCTTGTATTGTTATAACCGTTACAAAATATACACCCATTGCATTTCCTGTTAAGTCAATTTGTTCGCTATATACTGCGTTATAAATCATTTTCCCTTCTGCATTTGCAATCAGAATTTGTGCACCAATTGAATTTTCTATTTTTATGGTGAGTGGACCAATGGTTGGGTTCGGAAACACATTGGTACCTGGATTTTGATTTATTGTAAGTACATTGGTTGATTTAAAGGACGTGCAAATGAAAGATTCGGAGAAGGCTGTGCAGGTGCCATTGGAAACCCTAACCGTATACTCGCCATTCTCAGTCATTTTGTATTGAGCTTGGGTTGCTCCTGAAATTTCAACACCATTTAAATACCATTGTACGTTCGTTTTTACATTGCAGGTTAATGTGTTCTGACTAACTGTAATAATTGGAGTAGTAGGTATTGGATTTACAACCACAGTAATTGGATCGGAGGTATTTGAACAATTTTTATAATCGGTAATCGTTACTGTATAAATACCAGGGGCATCTACTAAAATATTTTGCACTTGTTCATTGTTATTCCATAAATAGGCATTGGCTACGTTTGCACTCAAAACCACCGAGCCTCCTTCACAAAAGGTCGTTGGTCCATCGGGTGTAATAATAACTTTTGGCAAGCTGTTTACTTTTATTGTTAAAGGATATGAAATTGCTTTACAGCCATTGTTGTCTGTAATCAAAACTGCATAGACCCCTGCAGCACCAATACTTAATTCGGCTTTTGTTGACATGGTATTCCATACATAAGCATTGTATGTACCAACGGATAATTTAACAGAGTCACCCTCACAAATTTCCGGTGATTTATTAGTTGCGATTGTAGGCCTAGCAGGCAAAGCATTTACTTTTACAACCGTTGGCAATGAGCTGGCAGTGCAGCCGTTTGAATCGACTGTTGTAACAGACATCACACCACTATTTTTTACAACAATTGATGCATTTACATCTAAAGTATTCCAAGTATATTGTTTGGCGAACGAACTTTTTAAAATGACTGAATCGCCTTGGCAGAATGCAGTTGCGCTTAGTGGTGTAATAATTGGCACAATCGATTTATTGATTTGCACCTTAATGTTTTTTGCAGTTGCAGAACAGCCATTGCCATCTGTAACTTTAACATTATACAATCCAGATTTTTTTGTGATTAATTGTTGTGTTGTTGCACCTGTATTCCAAAGATACGATTGCCCAATATTTGCGGTTAAAATTACCGAGTCACCATCGCATAAAACTGGCGATTGTTGCACTGTAATTTCAGCCAGTGGCAACTGGTTCATTTGCACAAAGGTGGTATTCGATTTTGCAGAACAGCCATTGGCATCGGTGACATAAACATCGAATTGCCCACTATTTTTTACAACTATTGAAGCAGTTGTTGCTTTTGAATTCCACAGGTAGCTTTTAGCACTACTAGCAGTTAAAGTTACTGAGTCACCTTCACAAAAAGTTGTAGAACCATTTGGCGTAATCACAGCAATCGGCAGCGGATTAACCTGCACATTGGTGTTACTTGATGTTGCAGAACAATTGTTTTGGTCTGTAATGGTTACATTGTACAATCCACTAACTTTTATTTTGATACTAGCTGTTTGTTCTCCATTACTCCATAAATAAGCATTGGCAGCATTGGCTGTTAGTACCACAGAATCGCCATCGCAAAATGTTTGAGCACCACTGCTGGTTACCATGGCTAAAGGCAAACTATTTACAATCACATTTTGAATTGCCGAGGTATTCGAACAGCTATTAATATCTGTAATAATAACCGTATAGTTTCCGGTCTTATTAACAGTAATTGATTGCGTATTTTCGCCTGTACTCCAAAGATAGGCATTGGCACTGTTTGCACTTAAAACAACTGAATCGCCTTGACAAAAGGTGGTAGGTTTACTTGCTGTTATTGTTGCAACAGGCAATTTATTAACTGTAACCGTAGTTGAAAAAGATGTATTTGCACAGCTGTTGTTATCAGTTATTTTCACAGAGAAATTACCACTTGTTTTCACCTTTATACTTTGTGTGTTTGCACCTGTATTCCACAAATAAGCATTCGCTGCAGTTGCTGTTAGTACTACTGAATCACCTTGACAAAATGTTTTAGATCCGCTTGCAGCAATTGAAACTGAAGGCAATGCATTGACTGTAATACTTGCTGATGCAGAGGTACTAGAGCAGGTATTATTGTCGGTAATTTTCACAAAGAAATTACCACTAGATTTCACTTTAACACTTTGCGTGGTTGCACCATTGTTCCATAAATAGGCGTTTGATGAAGTTGCTGTTAGTGTTACTGAATCGCCTTGACAAAAGGTTTTTGATCCACTTGCAGTAATTGATACTGATGGCAATGCATTGACTGTAACACTTGTTGCTGAAGAGGTATTTGAACAACTGTTGTTATCCGTAATTTTTACAGAGAAGCTACCACTTGCTTTTACCTTAATAGCTTGTGAAGTTGCTCCATTGCTCCATAAATAAGCATTCGCTGAAGTTGCGCTTAGTGTCACTGAATCGCCTTGGCAAAAAGTTTTAGCACCACTCGCTGAAATTGAAACTGAAGGCAATGCATTTACAGTTATATTGGTTGATGAAGAGGTATTTGAACAAGCATTGTTATCTGTAATTTTTACAGAAAAGCTACCACTTGCTTTTACCTTGATTGCTTGAGTTGTTGCACCTGTATTCCATAAATAAGCATTCGCTGAAGTTGCGGTTAGTACTAATGAATCGCCTTGACAAAAAGTTTTTGATGCACTCGCAGTAATTGATGCACTTGGCAAAATATTCACTGTCACACTGGTTGATGTTGATGTATTTGAACAGTTATTATTGTCTGTAATTTTTACAGAGAAGCTACCACTTGCTTTTACTTTGATTGCTTGAGTTGTTGCACCTGTATTCCATAAATAAGCATTCGCTGAAGTTGCTGTTAGTACTACTGAATCGCCTTGACAAAATGTTTTAGCACCACTGGCTGAAATTGAAACTGAAGGCAATGCATTTACAGTTATATTGGTAGAGGCAGATGTATTTGAACAAGCATTGTTATCTGTAATTTTTACAGAGAAACTGCCACTTGCTTTTACCTTAATAGCTTGTGAAGTTGCTCCATTGCTCCATAAATAAGCATTCCCTGAAGTTGCGCTTAGTGTCACTGA
>CANFUB010000184.1 GCA_947450015.1 Bacteroidota bacterium
AGATTAGTTTACTACACTTACTGGCCAAGTTGCTACAACAGCACTACTGGTATCAAAGCTGTTAGCACCGAAGAAGCTGTTAATGTTTATCCTAACCCATCTACTGGTTTAGTAAACATCGACCTACAAGGCGCGTTAGCTAAAAATGCTACAGTGAATGTTTACAACGCAATGGGACAAGTTGTATTAACTCAAAACTTCAACGAAGTATTAGGTAAATACGAAATCAACCTAAGCAACCAAGCAAGTGGTATCTATACCATCAAATTAATTGCTGACGGTCAAGTTATCTCTAAACGTGTAACCATCGTTCACTAATCCCTTAACGCTTTTTATTAAGCGATCCTATATAAAAAGGCAGTGTCTAATAAACACTGCCTTTTTTATTGCTTTAATTTTATTGCGCTACATTTGCACTTTATACTATAATCGAAACAAAAACGTTTTATAACCATGAAAAAATTACTGCTTAGCTTATTACTAGTAATCGTATTTACCAAAGGCCATTCCCAAATAAAGTATAGTTTTGATAACTATGGTTGGAACAATATACTCTATCACGCCAATCCAAGTAAACCAAACAATTCGCATATTGATAGCTTTGCAATAGCTAATAAGATTTACCAAATCAATAAACGCATAGTTTATTACTCTACAAAGGGTAAGGCTAGTTATAGCAGCGAAATAATAGATTATGATACAAAAGGCAGAAGCTACCTCCGACTTAAGTATTCCGATACAGGTCTTAAACAAAAGATCTATTTAATGGCAAATAGAAATTACGATGAACAGGGATTGCTACAATCAAGTTATTATAGAAGTCCATTTTTTACTAGAACCGAGTTTTATGAATACAATGATTCCAATAAAATTATCAAATCCGCTTACTTCAACGATAAGAATAAATTTTCAGGCCAAACCAATATTGCCTACAATGCATTGGGTAAGGAATCAAATGTTTCTTACTTTAACCATAAGCAACAACTAGCTAGTGCTTATGAATACTATTACCATGGCAATGGACAACTTAAACAAACCGTATTAAGGGGTAAGAAAGGCAAGGTAAAACAAGTGACAGATTATACTTGCGATGATATAGGTAAAAAGGTACAAAAATTAAAAGATACTGCTAAAATTTGCTCTATTAAGTCTTATTTACCTAACGGCCATATTGTAACCACCACCAATGGATTTAACTATAATGGAAAACCCTATAAAACTGTAGACATTCAAGACTCAACACATCACTTACTCAAGTATGAAGTTTACCTTGGCCTAAAGGAGGAATTTCTCTATGGAACTACCTATACCTACTCCAATGGACATCTAATTAAAACTGAGTTAAACAACAATTATAATCCTAAGAAACCCTATCAAAGAATCACTGAATACAATGAAGGTGGTAGAATAATCAAAGATGAAAGTACCTATCAAATTTCCAAAACAAAACAAAATGTATGGAAGAATACCTTTACCTATAACCTCCAAGGCTTGTTAACAATGGAGCAAAGTTTTAAAAATGGTAAACTATATTCTGAAACCAAGTTTACTTATAAATATTACCAATGAGCGAAACGTTAATCATATCAACCAGTGGCAGCAAAGCTGAGCGCTACCAAGAACTATTGCCACAAATTGAAGCATTAATCGACCTAAATTGTGGATGGGTGGCCAACTACGCCAATGTTTGTGCTGCCATTCAACAATATTTTAACCATTGGTGGTGCGGTTTTTACCTAATAAATAAAAATAATCAACTCGAATTAGGCCCATTTATAGGTCCAATAGCATGCACATTAATTGACTACAATAAGGGCGTTTGTGGTAAAGCTTGGGCACAATCGAATACAATTGTGGTACCCAATGTCCATGAATTTGAAGGCCATATTGCCTGCTCTTCTGAGAGTAATTCAGAAATTGTAGTACCTATCCTATATCAAAACAAAATAATAGGTGTGCTAGATATTGATAGCAAAGCCTATGATACATTTGATACATTAGACCAAGAATACCTCGAAAAAGTGGCTAAAATACTAGGTAAAATACCTGTTAATTTTTAATTGCGTACTTTTGCAGTGAAATGTCGAGAATTGTAGCAATAGTTGGAAGACCCAATGTGGGCAAATCTACCTTATTTAACCGCCTTATTGGAGAAAGAAAGGCCATTGTAGATGATGTGAGTGGTGTAACCCGTGATAGGCACTATGGAGAATGCGAATGGGGTGGTCAATCATTTTCTGTAATTGATACAGGAGGTTATGTAACAGATAGCAAAGACATTTTTGAAGCTGCGATACGCGATCAAGTAAAAATTGCCGTTGAAGAAGCCAATTTATTACTTTTTATGGTCGATGTACAAACCGATGTTACCGACCTTGATTCTCAATTTGCCAATATCTTGCGCAAAACCAATAAGCCTGTCTTATTAGTTGTCAATAAAGTTGATACCCACGAAAAAATTAATGAAACAGCTGTTTTTTACAGCTTAGGATTTGGTGAATTATTTGCTATCTCTTCGGCTACTGGTAGTGGAACTGGCGAACTTTTGGATAAAATAGTTGAACTGTTACCAATCGATGAAGATGAACAAGATTTTATCAATTCTGAAACAATTGATTTACCTAAAATAGCCATTGTTGGTCGTCCGAACGTTGGTAAATCCTCGTTTGTGAACTCATTGATTGGACATGATAGAAATATTGTTACCAATATAGCTGGCACGACTAGAGATACCATCCACACCCGTTATAATGCGTTTGGTAAGGATTTGGTCATCATTGATACAGCAGGTATCCGTAAGAAATCCAAAGTTGAAGAGAACATTGAATTTTATTCGGTGATGAGAAGCTTGCGTGCCATTGAAAATTGCGACGTTTGCGTCATCATGCTTGATGCCGAATTGGGTATTGAATCTCAAGATTTAAATTTATTATTTCTTGCTCATAAACACGGTAAGGGTATCGTTATTTTGGTAAACAAGTGGGATTTATACGAGAAAGAAACCAATACCGCCAAGAAATACGAAGAGCATATTAAAGAGCGCACAGCCCCATTTACCGATTACCCTGTTCTATTTATTAGTGCTTTAAACAAGCAAAGAATTTTTCAGGCTATGGAAACTGCCTTGGCTGTTTACGACAATCTTTCAAATAAAATTAAAACATCTAAATTGAATGATTTAATGTTGCCAATTGTTACAGCTACACCGCCACCAGGTGTTAAAGGGAAAACAGTTAGCATTAAGTACATTCAACAATTACCTTCTAAATCAGTTTGTTTTGCGTTTTTCTGTAACCTACCGCAGTACATTGGAGAATCTTACAAGCGCTTTTTGGAGAATCAACTTCGCCAAAATTTCAATTTTAAGGGTGTGCCGATAAAAATATTTTTTAGAAAAAAATAATTTCTGCTTCTTTGCACCATTAAGATCATTTTATGAAAAAATATATTTTTATTGCCCTTGCTTCTTTATTTGCTATCGCTTGTAATAGCAATTCTGCAGTTACTGAAGAACAAACTGAGCAACACTTAAGAGATAGCATGGATGCTGCTCAACACATTCAAGACTCTTTGGCCGTTGAAGCAAAAATGTTAGCTGACATGGCTGCTGATACTGCTAGTTCAACAGATACAACTGCAAAGACAAAGTAGTTATTGTTTTTTGAGCCATTGTTCAATATGAGCTTGCTCAAGGGTAAAATAATCTACCTGTTTCTCAACCACATTGTTGTTTAAATAATAGATAACGGGTAGTTTTAGTCCTGCAAGTTCTATAAATAGCTGACTGTTAAGTTTGCTATAAGCAATACTTTCTGTGTTAGTTTTTGCTATAAATGCTTTAATTTTATCATTGTCCCCATTTATAAAAAAGTAGATAGGAATACTTGGATTTTCTGAATGAATTACACTTAATTTTTGAGCAGCGATTTTACAATGCCCACATGTTGAACTAAGAAAACCAACAATATATTTACCCTTCCTAATGTCTACTTTTGGTGGCTCAACTTTGTCTGAATTTTTTGAATTATAAACAGTGTCTAATTCAAGTCGAAAGTTACTAAAGGGTTTATTTAGATACGATTCTGAATAACCAAAATCCACAGGATTTACTATAAAAACTGCAGTAATAGCAAGTATTGAAATATAAAATTCCTTGTATTTAATTTTTAGATTAAAACTGAAATTAAGCCTATACAATCCATAGAGAACCACTATCATGATGGCATTTTTAATTATCGCTTGAAGGGGTGTCATGCTTAGCCAATTACCAAAACAACCACAATCACCAACATTGC
Source organism: Bacteroidota bacterium (assembly GCA_947450015.1). Taxonomy (GTDB): domain Bacteria; phylum Bacteroidota; class Bacteroidia; order NS11-12g; family UBA955; genus JABMMZ01. Next base: position 4,296 of record CANFUB010000184.1, read on the forward strand.
CTTTTACGAGAATCTGAAACAACAAATGGAAACTAAAAACCCCTAAAATTATCGCTGCAATAACAAGAATCCGTTTATTGATGAGTGAAAAAAGAAATAAAAAACCCAAAATAAATTCTATGCCTATAATCAATCTAGCAGCGATTACAGATGCCTTCCAGTTAATAAAGGTGGTACCAACTAGGATATACTCAAACGGCTCAATTGGAAAGAGTTTAGAATAAGCTGAAAACAGAAATGTTATACCAATTATTGCACTTAGTATAATGGAAGCCGCTTTTTTCATGATGGAAAGATAAATTAAATCTTAAAATAAATAGAAACTTTATTCAAGTACCCTAAAATTTTACAAGTGTATTTCAATAAAAAAACCCGACTAGGTCGGGTTCTTTTAATAATAATATTGCTTATTTTAGTTCACATTCATATTTTGTGATTGTACCATTGAAATTGGTGTAGGAGCGACTAATACAAGCGTCCTTTGCTTGGCGTTTGGTGGCATCGGTAAAAGTAACTTTCCTTGTCGTGCTGCCAGTTGTACATTCGCAAACCCGGTCCTTTTTACAAGCCACAAAAGCAACACTTGCTATGGCTAATAATAAAAATAATAATTTTTTCATAACTTTAAATTATTTTGAAAGTTCACAATCTTCTTTAGTTGAGGTTCCATTCCCATTGTCATAAGAAGAGGAAACACAATTGGCTTTGGCTTGCCTTTTTGTTACTTTAATCAGAGTGGTTTTATCGGAAACGCCACTTACTGTACAAGTACAAACCCTGTCTTTTTTGCATGCAACAAATGTGATGCATACGATCGCGATGATGGTTAAGCTTAATTTTTTCATACTGATTATAATTATTGTATTACAATGATAACCAATATTCTGAAAAATAAAAATTAAATATTTACAGAATTTAAAATTCGTAATTCAACCTCCTCTATACGTGTGCGTTTAAGAATTTTTACAGTAATCTCAAATTTTTCGGTGATTATAACCTCATTCTCGCCAGGTATACTTTCGCTAATACTAATGATATAACCTCCTAGGGTTTCGTATTCACCTTCTGGGATATCAAGTTTGTACTTCTCATTTAAATACTCCACCTGCAATCTACCACTCAAAATATATTGTGAATCGTTGATTTTTATCTCACGTAAATCTTCGGTATCATATTCATCATCGATTTCACCAAAAATCTCTTCGATAATATCTTCAATGGCAATAATACCCGCGGTTCCTCCAAACTCATCGACTACAACAGCTATGCTTTTGTGCTTCTGTGTCATTTCTCGCAATTGTTCCTGTAATAATCTACTTTCATTTGTAATTAA
>CANFUB010000185.1 GCA_947450015.1 Bacteroidota bacterium
AATTCCCTTGCTCAACGATTGTTTGTTCGAAGATGTAAACACTGCAGAACAACGCGACCGATTAGAAGAGGCCATCGACCACATTAAGGTGAACCACCTATCGAAACAATTGGTAGAATGGAAAAACAACGGCGGTAAAAACCTGCTTTCGGCCATGGTGACCATCTGTCAATTCAAATACCCCGACTTGACAGAAGCCTACCTTATTCAAAAACTAGAAGGCTTGCGTTTAGATGCTTGGTTGGAATTTCACTACGACCTTACCTCTTTCGAAAAGGTAAAAATTCTCAATTATATTTTGTTTCAATTGCATGGTTTTAAAGGCAACGAGGCCAATTACCTGCACCCCGACAATAGTTTTATTAACCGCGTTTTAGATACCAAAGCGGGCAATCCCATTTCGCTTTCTATCATCTATATGTTGCTTGCACAAAGGTTAAATGTGCCTGTTTATGGTGTTAATCTACCTCGCCATTTTATCATGGCTTATGTTGAAAACGAAGAAACAGAGACCTTGCAAAACTTTGGAGAGAAACAAGAGATAAGCGACCTGCCCATTGGCGATGTAAAGTTTTACATCAATGCTTACAATGGAGGTGGCGTTTTTAATTTCGACCATCTTAGAAAAATTATGGGCGATATGGACCTTGAAGTAAAACCTGAGTATTACGAACCTTGCACCAATATCGACATTGTGCGCAGAGTGCTTATGAATTTATTCAATAGCTATGCCCACATGAACATGAAAGAATCTAAATTGATCGATAAAGTATTGGCCGCCTACAATGCCGATGGTTTATAGTTTACAAAACTTCAAACAGGTACCATCTGCAAAACGCATAAAGTAAACACCAGTTACCAAATTTGCAATATCAATGGTGCTACCATTGGCAATGTTTTGTTGCAAGATTACTTGTCCCATTACATCTAAAATCTCAATGCTTCGAACTGCGTTGCTATTGTTTTCAAAACGCACTTGCAATTGCTCATTGGCTGGATTAGGCGAGAGTGTAACGGAAGCACTTAATGCAATTTTTTGCAATCCTACGGTTGGCAAATCGGCCAAACCAACGGCATACCAAGCCATTTGGTTCATGCGGTCTTCTTTTGAACCCATGCCATATAAATCTTGGGCGGCAATAATTGAAAACGAGGCGGCATCAATATAATCGGTTTGTGGTGTAAGATAATTTGTGAGTGTAGTATAAGCAATGGTGCTGGCCTTGTCCCAGCCTATGCCACTCACCCAATATTGTGTTTTAGTAGCGTCTTCTCTATTTCCTGAGCCGCCTTCTACCAATAAATAGAACCAATAATTTTGGATACCGCTGTTGGAATGCACACCTCCCCAATCGTTGTTGCGATCAGGATTACTAGGATTTTGAAAAAACTGACCATCATAATATTTGGGATGGTTTTTTAAATGGGGATTCGACATGCTGCGCAAATAATCGCCATTGTATTGTATTCTTTTACCAATGATCCAAGAAAAGCTATCCGGCAAGGCATAATGTTCAACACATTTTCCAAAAACATCAGAGAACGATTCATTTAAGGCGCCTGACTCACTGCGGTAAAAAAGACCAGCAGTAGCTTGTGTTAAGCCATGCGACACTTCATGCCCACAAATATCAACGGCCGTAAAGGGTCTGTATTTTGTACCATCGCCATCTCCGAAATTCACAAACTGCCCGTCCCAATAAGCATTGTTGTATTTCTTATTCACATGCACCAAGGCCGTGAGTTTGTAACCCGAATCATTTATACTATTGCGCAACAATTTTTCTTGGTAATAGTCGTAAGTTTTTTCTAAACCCCAATGCACATCTAAGGCCACCTCGTCTTTATTGGCATTGTTCAACATCCAATGGCTAGAAGTGCTGATAAAGGCGATGGATGAATCGAGGCGATTGCCCCTTTGTGCATTCAAGGTTTCGATGCCATTGCCCCTTCCAAATTCTCTTAAGATAAAAGAATCGGGCGCCAAGCTATCGCATTGAATGCTTTGCATACCATGAAAATTAGTTTGTGCCAAGCCTTTTACTTCAGTCGTATGAATGAGTTCTTCGGTTCCTAGTAATTCACCATTTCTGGCATCGATGTATACGTATTGTTTAGTGAGTGGTGCGGTGGTATAGATATTAAATTTATAAGCCAATCGAAAATCCTCAGGTTGTTGCGAAAAGTTTTTACCAACAACTACCAACTCTGCTTTCGGAAAATAAGTGGCCATTGGATTGTGTTGAATGGACTTTAGCATTTGCTCGGCCTCGGGATTTTGCCAAGCAAAAACAGCATTACTAAACAATGCCATGGCTTTGTTTACCGCTTCGGTTTCGGGCAAAGCGGGATTGGTATTAATATTTAAAGTGGGATAATAAGTGCCATTCAAACTGCTCATCGCCCCATTTTTTGTATGGGTAATCACCATGCTACCTTCAACCGGCAGTTGTTGGTAATATTGGCGGTAGCGTGTATGGGTGTTGCCGACAATATCTAATTGTGTGCCCATGGGCATTAATTTAAATTCGGCATTGGCCCCTAAATTACTGCGAAACCAATCGTTAATATTAGTGCTATTTGGCGCTGTTACAGCTGCATTCGAGAACACAATGAAGGAGGGCAACTGATTGTTTTTATTGACCATTTGAATGTCGAGTTGGGGATTGACATTGGCCTGTTGAGAGAACAAGTTAAAACAAAGCGTAAGGGTAAAAAATGATACAAGTTTATACATATTAAAAATATAGAGTTTAACAAATATATAAAATTTTTCAAAGATTATGAAATCTTTGAACATTACTTTATTAGGAATTTTTGTTTTAAATATACATACAACCTGAATAAAAATTAAGGTTGTATTTAACACCGAAACTATACGATCAATGTCAAATCGAACATATCCTTCACTGCAAACTGCCCACGCTCGTTTTTCTGAACGGTGCAACATTCATTCACATTGTCGTGTTCGAAAAACAAAATATAATTGTTGGCCAAGGCATCGTCTAAAAATGTTTTTTTATCGACCATGCTCTCCAAAGGTTTTATATCGTAGGCCATTACATAATTCACTGGCAAATGCCCTACCGATGGTATTAAATCGGCACAGAATACGATGGTTTGTCCCTTGTAATTAATCTCCGGTAACATCATGGCCTCGGTATGGCCATACACCGTTCTTAAATTAATAAAAGGCGCTATCTCTTTTGGATTATTTACAAATTTCAATTGCCCACTTTCTTGAATCGGCACGATGTTCTCGGTCAAGAAACTGGCTTTTTCTCTTGGGTTCGAGTTCAAGGCATGTTGCCAATGTTCCTCGTTGCTCCAATAAGTGGCATTCTTAAAAGCAGTTTTGTATTTAGTTCTATCGCTGTTCCATTCAATGCTGCCACCACAATGGTCGAAGTGCAAATGGGTGAGCACCACATCTGTAATATCATCGCGGGTAAAACCCAAATTGTTCAAAGATTGATCGAGGGTATCCGACCCATGCAAATAATAAAAGCCAAAGAATTTTTCGCTCTGCTTATTCCCAATGCCATTGTCTATTAAGATTAAGCGATTGCCATCTTCTATCAACAAACAACGCATGGCCCAACTGCACATGTTATTGGCATCGGCTGGATTGATGTTTTGCCAAATACTTTTGGGTACAACGCCAAACATAGCGCCTCCGTCTAATTTAAAATGGCCAGTATTGATGGTGTATAAATGCATGTTTTTTTTATCGTGTTAAGATGATGTATTCTGAAACGACTTTGTTTAAAAAGCGTACTTTCTGGTCTTCGGTATAAAATCTAAGGTCGAGGCCCAAGGTCTCTAGCACCTTGTCTACCAACTCATTTAAAGTATCGCGGTGCGAGGCATTGTTGTATTGTTTCAAACGAAACAAGGTGTTCTTTATCAGGATCACATCTTTTTCGTTCAATACATTGGCATTCGGATAATCGAATTGGTAATCGTCTTTGTTCTTGGTATTCAATTCTAAGATATCGCGCAAACGGAAGGCATAATCGTTTTTCTTTTTAATCACCGTGGTGCCCGAAATAATATCGCCTAAGCGCTGTCCACTTTTATTGCTGGCAATAAGCAACATGGCCAAGGCTCCTACTGAGAAATAAACATCGAATAAGCGCACCGACCAACGCGAAAAATAATCGTAGAACTCCATTTCATCGCCATTCAGTTTTACCACTTTAATACCGAGGGCTAACTTGCCTATGGTTTGTCCGTTGCCAATAATTTCGCTGCCAAGGGTATAAAACCAAATCCAAATCAACAATAAAAAATTAAAGATGTAGTAAAGAAAATTACTTGAATCGAGGCCTGTTAAAGCCACTGCAAGATAGAGAATAAGGCCAACGATAAACAAGATGGCGAAATCGATGATAAAGGCAAAAATGCGATGCCCCACCGTTGCTAACTGGTATTCTATTTTTACATTTTGGGAAGTGTTGATTTCTACCTGTTGCATTTGTACTACAATTTTATAGAACTTTTCATTCATAAAAAAATAAAGTCTTCTATTCGCAGAATTTCGGTTGTTTGCTTGCGACTGTGTTTTAAGTAGGCCACAGATTCACAGATAGAATATTAGAACCAAAATAAATCAGATTATATAGGTGGCCTAAAACTTTTGCTAGATTAAAAAGGTAAAAAATACTTTTCATCAAATAAAAATCTGTGCCATAACAATGGTTCTTATCTGTGAATCTGTGGCTTATATTTTTCTCAGCATAAGTGCGATATAAATTATGTTTAGTTACATTTTTTTTATATCATTGCCTTAGGGATGCGCGAAAGTAATTTTGTAAAACAAAATCAAGAAAAGTGGGCACAATTTGAAAAGGAACTTTCTGCCAGCAGAAAGGATCCCGACCAACTCAGAGCGCAACTTATTCAGACCACGGATGATTTATCATACGCCCGTACTTTTTATAAAAACCGTTCGGTGCGTGTTTATTTAAACGGCTTGGCGCAAAATATTTACATCAATATTTACAAAAACCGCAAAAATTTTAAACAATCGCTCGTTCAATTTTTTAAAGAAGAAGTCCCATCAATTGCTTGGCAAAACAGAAAAGTCATTTTAATTTCATTTTTGCTTTTATTGTTTTCTACGCTCATCGGTGCTTTCTCTTCTGCCAAAGATGTGATGTTCGCACGCTCTATTTTAGGCGATGCATATGTCGATCAAACCATAGAGAACATTAAAAAAGGTGATCCTTTTGGTATTTACAAACAGCAGGGTCCATTGCAAATGTTTGTTTACATAGCACTAAACAACCTCACTGTTTCGCTCATTGTTTTTTTAAGTGGCATCTTTGCTTCTTATGGTGCGGTGGTGATGATGTTGCGCAATGGCATTATGCTGGGCGTGTTCATGTATTTCTTTTACAGCAGGGGTTTGGGCACCGAGTTTAACCTCACTGTATTTCTGCATGGCACCATAGAAATGCTAACCTTGGTGATAGAAACCACCGCAGGCATGCTTTTGGGCAGAGGCTTACTCTACCCTGGCACCCTCTCGCGTTATAAAGCCTTTAGTGTTTATGGCCGCAAAGGTGCTTTGTTATTTTTATCGACTGTGCCTTTTATTTTATTTGC
>CANFUB010000186.1 GCA_947450015.1 Bacteroidota bacterium
CGGGTGGAGTCCACGCATGCGTAAAAATTTCTTTCGGTCAGGGATGAAGGGCGAGCCTGCGCGAGAAGACCGATTGAAATTTTCTATGCGTGGTGGTTTTTTTGTTACTTTTTTGTCCAAACAAAAAAGTAAGAGAGTAAGCTTTGCAAAGCAAAGCTCCTTAGCAACAAATTTCTAAAAGTAGTAGCTTTTTATTCGCATAGCACATAAAATCACCTTCGGGTTTATTTAACCAATTTTTTACCCATACAAAAAAAGCTTATTCTTATCACTTGAATTGAGAAACAATACGGGCCTTTATAATTTTTATAAATTTTAAAATAATTATACATTGAATACGCTGTAAATCAACATATTTGTTGGTAAATATTACAGATGTGGAAATAATTTTTCTGTCAATTTTTTAACTATTCACATTGTATTTTAAGTAATTTTCGAAATGATAAATCATTATTTTTGTTGAAGGAAAATTAGATTTAAAAGGAAAAGCTACCTAAATAGACTAAATATAGCTATTTTTTAGCTAATTGAAATAATTCATTTACAAACTGGCAAACAATCGAAATGAACAAAATATTTTTACAAATAACAAAACAATTTGACTACCTTTTAAGTCATGGATTGCAGTTCACTTATAGTGAAACAACTGGCAAATTGGGTGATAGAAGTATTCAAATATTTTCTTACGAAAATACCATGTTGAATAGAAGATTTGAATTAGTTTATTGCAACTTTGGACAATTACAAAATTTATTTGCATTTATTGTTAAATATTCCAAAGATGACCAGAACCCCAAAAATGTAAAAGATAATATTTCTTTTGACCGCCTCAGATGTTTTTTTGAAGATGGAGATAATATAATATTTTTCGGAATAAAGCAATATGACTTCCTATACAAACTGGGAGAAATTAGATTAGTGCTTGACAAATTTCTCGACTGCATTATTACTGAAAGGTGGATTGACTATGAAGAACTTTTAGCAAATGAGAAAAAAATATATGTTCTTACATTAGAACCTAAAAATAATTATTTGTGGGCAAATGAAATAAAATCATTTGATTTTATTCAAAAATCCACAACTGTTATTTATGATTCCTCTCAAGAGCCTTCTTATGAAGCCTACGGCTTAAGACTTAAATCAAAAAATGGGATCATTTTCCACATCACTCACGGTTATAAATCTAGGGACGATGTTGGATATGGGTTACAGATTATACGACAAAACAATGAAACGGAAAATCATGAGTTTTTTAATGAAGGAACAAAGTCACTCATTGAATTCATTCAACAGACAATTATTGGTGGATAGCCTTTTATAAAATTGATTTTAAAATTTGGAGTTTTTAAGATATAACTTTTTTGCTTGATTTATGCTTACTGTCGATAACCAAAACACCTTTTAAACTAGAAAAATTTCTATTGTTCTTATAAATAAATCTAAATTTAATCGTTATGGAAACCTATAACAAGTTACACACCTTTCACGCCAAAACGAGACAAGAATGGCGGGCCTGGCTTGAACAAAACCACCAATCCGAACAATCGGTTTGGTTAATCATTTACAGGAAAGAAAGTGATACACCAAGTGTCTATTATCCCGAGGCGGTTGATGAAGCCTTGTGTTTTGGATGGATCGATAGCAAACCCAACAAACGCGATGAGCAAAGTTATTATCAATTTTTTTCTAAGCGAAATCCAAAGAGCAATTGGAGCAAGGTGAACAAAGCAAAAGTGGCCAAACTCATGGCGCAAGGCCTAATGCAAGCAGAGGGCTTAAAGATGGTAGACCTTGCCAAACAAAATGGTACTTGGAATGCTTTAGAGGAAGTCGATAAATTAACTGTACCAGATGATTTGATGGCTTTGTTTTCAAAAAATAGAATAGCCTTTGCGCATTGGGAACAATTTGCACCCTCTTCAAGAAGGGGTATACTAGAATGGATATTGAATGCTAAACAAGCAGCTACCCGTCAGAAAAGAATTGAGGAAACGGTATTGCTTGCAGAGAAAAATATCAAAGCGAATCATTATCGCCAGTAACGGATGCTTTGCAATTAAAAAAAAGTAGCGCCTTGAGCTCAAAATTTTATTTTACATTTGTTTAAGTCCCAAAATGAAACACCTTAAATTATCACTGTTACTATTGGCCTGTTTTTTACCCTTACTTATGCTTGGGCAAAAGCATAAAGACACGATTTACAGTGGCGATACCATGGTAGTTCGTCAATTTAAAAATGCAAGAGTACAAGTAGAGGATTATTATATTAAAGGTGAACTTAGTGCCTTTAAACTTTGGTGGTATAACAAAACTGGTTATGGTTTTAGTTTGATTGACCTAAGAAAAACAACACCAAAAATCGAGCATAGAAAAGAATTTTATTTGAATGGGCAGTTAAAAATAGAAGGGTATTTTATCAAAAGAAAAAAGCATGGAAAATACAAAACATACTACGCCAATGGGAATAATCAATGTGACTGTAATTTTTCGAATGGCGTAGAAGACAGTTTGCAAACCATCCATTTCGACAATGGCCAAATTTGGACCCAACGCATTTATAAAAACGGGAAAATATGGGAAGTCTTAAGCAATTTCAATAGACAAGGAGTGGCCTTAGAAAAAGGCACTTTGAAAGATGGGAATGGCACCCTTTATCTATATGATGAAAATGCTATCCTTAAAAAAATTGAATACTATGAAAATGGTATCCTAAAAAAGGTAGAGAAGAAAAGTTAGATTTAGAATTCATTCAAATTAATTATTTAAAATTAGCCAATATCCTTTTTTTATCTTCATTAGTTTTATCAGCCTTGTGATAAAGTTCAATAAATACTATTCTTGTTGCTTCGGGGAAATGCGCATATACTAACCTTAAGCCAGTATTCACTCCCTTACCTTTCATGGCTTTGCAAGCAAGTTTCTTAACTTTAATAATACAAGTTTCAATTCCTAAATTATCAATTCTAAAACTAAACGGTGGTCGCTCTTCTGGACGCACTTTGAGAATGGTTTTTACCTCACTCAGATCCTCATTTAAGGTTCTGTATTTTTTAAGGAGTTGCTTTAAATCCTTATCAAATTCGGGCAATTGCTCAAACACCATAATCTATTCATTCTCCTCCTCATTATAAACCCTTACCGAATATGGCAACTCTCTGTACAAAGCCAATTCATAACTGATATCTTTGCCCTCTTCTGTTACCTCCCATGGCAAATCTTTGTGTGAGTAGTCGCTGATGGCTGCGGCCGACCAATCACTCATTTGATCAATCACTTTGTCTATCACTTCGGTTTCGCTGGCCTTAAGGGCCCTTAAATCGGGTTTTTCTAATGGCAAGTAGCGCGACTGGGCATAACCATGGTACTCTGTTTTTACGCGTTGTAATTGCCCCTTATCTATCATCTGCTGAATGATGGTATCTAATCTTTGAGGTACAGGACCGAAAGGCAATTTTCTGTATTTCGCACCAGTTAAATGCTCCTCATATAATTCGTAATAATTAAAATCAGAAAAGTATAAAAGTTTGTATAAAACAGTTTCTCCTACATTGGGTTTGCCGGCACAGCGTTCGAGGATATAAAGTAAAATATTTTTAAACTTTTTTACTTGTAAAGTTGGCACAGAAACACGCTCTTCAGTTTTTGGTATTGGAGCCTCCTCTGCCGATTCAATGCTGGCATTGGCATCGAAATTTTTAGACATAAAATCATCCAAAGAAAACTCTAAAACCAGGGCTAATTTTTGAAGCTCGAGTATATCAAGTCCTCGGTTACCCAATTCTATTTGCGCTAAGGAAGAGCGCGAAAGTTTAACACTTTTAGACAAATCATCTTGTGATAAGCCTTTCAATTTGCGCAACTCTGTTAGCCGATATCCTATCTGTTTTTGAGATAATTTTAAACGCATAGCAATTTATTTAATGGATTAAAATACAAAAATACAATTTGTTCGATTATAAAACAAATACATGTTCGATTTTCAAAAATGCAGATTGATAACACACTTAATTCCAACTTTCTCCAACACTCAAAATTTTATTTTACATTTGTTTCCTCTTCTAGCTTATGCCTAAATTTAAACTGCCCCACCGCAAACCCACCCAAAGTAACCTTTCGGCTAAATCGGGCATGCCACCCGAAAGCATGGTGTATGTTGGCAAAGAAAGAACAGGCGAGGTCATTCTCGATGTTATCAATTACGATGAAAACATACTCGAAGAACAAGTGTTGCAACATGTGGCCCAATGCGAGCGCTTTAAAGGTCAAAACACAGTCACATGGATTGCAGTGAATGGGGTACACCAGGCCAGTTTGGTGCAAGAGGTGTGCGAGTCGTTTAAAATTCACCCACTCATACAAGAGGATATTTTAAACACCCAACAGCGCACCAAAATCGAAGAGTTTGAAAATTATTTGTTTGTTACTTTTAAAAATATTTTCATTCCCAAAGAAGGCACCGAAATAGAGACCGAGCAAATCAGCATGATACTCGGCCATAATTTTTTATTGACGTTTCAAGAAACGCCCAGTCCATTGTTCGAAGAAATTAAACAACGTATACGCACCAGCAAAGGCACCATCCGTCAGCGCAAGGCCGATTACTTAATGTATAAAATTTTGGATGCTGCGGTCGACCAATACTTTGTGATGATTGATCGCATTAGCAATAAGGTGGAGGATATAGAGGAAGAAACCATGTATTATCCGAATTCTAAAACATCCTTTAAAATCCAAGCCATTAAGAAAGAAATTATGTTGTTAAACAAACATATTTTACCTATGCGGGAGGCCCTTAACAAATTAGAAGCAGGTGCATCAGATCTGATTGAAACCCGCAACATCAATTATTTCCGCGATGTGTACGACCATACTTATCAAGCGTATGATACCATAGAAAACCACAGAAGTTTGTTGAGCGATTTGATGAATATTTATTTTACGACAACGAGTAACCGACTGAACCAAGTGATGAAAGTGTTGACCATTATCAGCACGATTTTTATGCCCTTGAGTTTCTTAACAGGTGTGTTTGGCATGAACTTTAAGTATTTCCCGGGCATCAACTACCAGTATGGCTATCATATCTTTTGGATCATCGTTTTAGTCTCTGTTACCGGCATGATGGTGTACTTCAGGCGCAAGAAGTGGTTCTAGCAGGCCGGAGGCTTGCGAATGGTTTGGCGACTTATTTGCCGAAGGGCAAATAAGTCGCCAAACCATGTTCTGTGTGGGCTCTTCCCCACCCTAAAGCTGCGCTTTAGGGTTACTAAGATCTCGCTCCTCTGGAGCGATAACGCGTCTCAAAAAAAACATACCGAATGGTATGTTTTTCTCAAAACAATCGCTCTTCTCTAAAAGTGCTTTCTATCGAAAGTCTGCAACCTAGCATAAAAAACGAAGCATCCTGCCACCAGCCATAGCCATGCCTAAATCGCAAGCAACCACTGCCTATAAAAGCACAACGAAGCCACCAACCACCACACCAGCACAACCATAACGAAACATCACAACTCGTCACCCTGAGCCTGTCGAAGGGCTGCCTAAGAATAACTCACCACAACGAAGCAACAAACCTTAACCAAAGCACAACCATAACGAAGCAACAC
>CANFUB010000187.1 GCA_947450015.1 Bacteroidota bacterium
CTTCGTCCTACTGAGCTTGTCGAATGTATGGACGAAGTGTATCGAAGCCACGAAGCGCAGACACACCCTTGAATCCTCTGGCTTTAACCTCTGAAGCACTAGCGCTTCGACAGGCTCAGCATGACTGAAGTTTAGAATAAGTTTATCCTTAGGTAAATTCAATACCATTGCCTATACCTATATATTTTTCGCAAGCCCATTTTTTTACAAAGTAAAAAAAGCCCTTATGTGCACTTTAAAAAAGTTTAGTGGAAATGACAATCTTCTACTCAACACCAAACCATTTTAGAAACATCAAGTTCTCAAAAAAAAACTTTTGTGACTTATGTGGTAAAAAAAAGTGTTTCTTGTACTCCTTCGTTTATTTATTGCAGGAGTTAATTTGCAGTTTGTTTTTACCTGTGGTTACAATGCCACGTGGTTCACTTAATCCCCAATAACGCTTGTCTATATTTTTCCATGTCCATGCCTAGGATGTAAGCCACGTCTTGGTCGGGTACTGTTGTTAGGGTACGCCCTTGGGCTTGGTTCTATACTATTATTTGTGCTAGCGCACTGAGATTTTCAGCTATGGCCAAAGCTGTTTTGTATGGTGCATTAATCAAGCACGTTTTAGTACTTGTATTGAAATTGAGTTTGGTTTTAAACACTTCAGATTCACCGTAATGAAACTGCTGCCCAATCACCACCGCTTGATCAGGGAAATAGGTTTTAGATAGTAAACTAGGTTGACTAAAATACAGGTCTAACCAACTCGCTTTTAATTCAAAAACTTGTTCCTCTTTTTCTATTAATTCAAATTGAATATCGCCTTTAAAATCAAGGGCGGTGTTCAGTTTTTCAATGACTGTGTTTTGTAATGCTATGGTTGCTTCTACAGTTTCGCCATGTACTATTAAGCCATGGTTTTTCAGAAAAATGATGGCAGGGGCTTGGCCCAAATCGGCTATGGCTTTGCTTAAAAAATAACCGGGATTTAAAAACGGTAAGATGGCGATGGCTTGATCCTTAAAGATGGTTTTTAATTGATGTTCACCTTCTTCAGCACACAATAACAAATTGGCCACTATGGGGTGGGTATGGATCACGCAGGTATTAAGTACTGCATGAAAACCAGTTTCCATGCTGGGCAGAAATGTTTTATCGCCTATGATTTGATCATTCACCAGTTGCTTTAAGTCGGCATCGGGCAATGGCAATTCGTTGGTGTTTTTTCTTAAACATTCTACCACAGGTGGAAAGTTTACTTTCACAAATCCTGCTGTTGTACTCACTTCATCTAAGCGAAAGCCTGAAGCTTTGATGAGCATTTCGGATCCGTTCTTGAAAGAAGTATTGCCTCCTCCTCCTTGGGTAAGGGCAGGTGCAATAGCTGCAGCTTGCGAAAGTTTGATGAGGGCTTGTAAGGCTTCCATTAATTATGCTTTTAAATAATAGAACATGGTTTGCATGGTCATCAATTGAATCACGCCTTTGTAATCGCTGTCCCATTTGCTGTCATAGATGCCTATTTCTTCTAAACCTTGAATTTGATCGTAAGCAATGAGCTCAATAATATTTGCAGATAAAGTACCTTTGAATACCAACTCCTGCATATTGTTGTCGAGGTATTGGTGATCGACCTCCATACTAGAATTGGTGATGATGGCACTCAATAAATCATCGAGTTCAATTTCGTTTTTAATGTACAAACGCAAACATTCTTGTCCATCTACTTGTGTGTAGTTCACAATAATATCGGCATGTTCTTTTTGTTTGTTGATGTATTTTTCTGAATCCTCTTTGCGGTCTTCCAACTGCTTAATCACGGCCTCGGCAGGCTTGTCGCGTTCAACTGAGTCGCGTTGAATTTTGCGTGAAACGCGAATGCTTTCATCGGGTTGGAAAAATATTTTAAGGTCGTATAAGTCGGCCTGGTTTTTTAAATAAAAAGGATGCAAGCCTTCAAACAAAACCAGCGTATTGCTTTTAATATACTGTGGTAATGTAAACTTGCCATTGTTATGGTCGTAGTGTTTTCTGTAGATGGCTTTGCCTTCTTTCAAAGCTTTGGTGTGTTGCACATCTTGGTGTAAATCGTTGGCTTTCGGATTCAGGTGGGTAATGGTTTTCCATTGCTCGTTGCCGCGCTCCCAACGGTGCATATCATCGCCTCTTACAATGCTCATGGCATTGCTACCCATCACCATTTCTATTAAGCCAGAGAAAGTAGATTTACCAGCACCTGAGTCGCCACCAACACCTACCAAGAAAGGCTTGTAATTTAATTTTTGTAAAATCACGTTGCGTATGCCGTGGTGATACAAGGCAAAAAGAAATACAGCTAAACTGGTTTGCAACAAGGTGAAAATAATATTGGTTTGGTGTTCGTTCAATGCAAAGGGCAATGGAAAATCGCTGTTAGACACAGTACTAAAATAGATGAAATAAAACGTCACCAAGGTGAAGTACAAATACTTTTGGGTTTCGTTGAATTGAATAACGAAGTAAACAAAGAAAGGCACTAGCCACATATACCAGCCTTGCATTGGGGTAATAAATAAAGTCAGTACACCAAAACTAAAGGCCAAAAACAACATCAACAAATTGCGGTTGATTTTAATAAACGTAATGGCGCGAAAGACTAAAATAAAATAAGCCGAAACAATAAAGTAAAGCAAGTAACTGCCAAAAGGTAAATGGGCATCGTATACTTTTACTTGTACCTTGTTAGCGAATACCATTTGTTGGTAATCAATGTTCGATAGATAAGGCAGTTGGATGGTTAAGAAAAAGCCAAGGAATGTTAAAGCCAAAGCAGTGCATTTCAGTATGTTTAAATTATTTTTATAAGCATAAATAAAAATGAAAGGCACCACTACCATGATATTGGTTTTAGTAGCACAGGCAATGGCCAATACCAAAATAGAAAGCACCCATTTTTGTTTGAATAAAAAATACAATGATACAATTAACATACCGATTGGTATGATATCTAATTGCCCGTGAAAATAATTGATGTAAATAACGATGGGCGATAACCAGTACAGCCATAATACTTGTTTGTGTTTGGTTTTTAACCAACGCAATAACACTAAAAGAATGATAAAGTCAAATACCAATAAAGGCAAGCGAAATACAAATAAATGCAGGGCGCTTAAATCATTAATGCCATTGCTTAAAAAAGGCGAGAATAAAATGCGGGGCACCGACATAATGTACAACATCATATCGGGGTAAGGGAAATGCTCTTCTGGTCCTATGCCATTGAATTCTGCATAAGGATTTGAGAAGCCACTTTCTATAAAATAATTTAAAAAAGGTGCAAATAAATCGCGCAAAAAATGACTGGCAAAAAAGCAAGACAAAATAATTTTAATGCCAAGGCCTACCATGAATAAAGGTGACTTCAGTCCCTCTATTTTTGGGTTGCCGTATTTATCAATGAATATATTTTTATAAAGTTCTTTCAAAATATAAAATTAGCGGTTCATGGCTGCTTCTATTTCTTCGACTTCAATAGGCATTTGTATGGCATCCATCAAATCGATAGGACCATTGTTGGTGATTAAAATATTGTTTTCAATGCGTATGCCTATGCCTTCTTCTGGAATATAAATACCCGGTTCGCAAGTAAACAAATGGTTGGCTTTGAATGGCTCGTAGCGCATGCCCACATCGTGCACATCAATCCCCAAGAAATGCGAAGTGCCGTGCATGTAATATTTTTTAAAGGCAGGCCATTCTGGATTTTCGTTTTTAATATCGTCCATGGTAATCAAACCCAAATCCACCAATTCTTTTTCCATTAATTCTTTGCAAACAATTTGGTGGTAGTCCATCAGTTTAGTGCCCGGTACCAATAGTTTAGTGGCCGCTCTCATTACACGCAACACCGCATTGTAAACATCTTTTTGACGGGGCGTAAATTTGCCATTCACTGGCATCACACGGGTCATATCGCTGGCGTAGTTGGCGTAATCAACACCACAATCTACAAGTAATAAATCACCATCTTTACAAGGGCGGTTGTTCTCTACATAATGCAATACAGTAGCACTGGCACCGCTGGCTACAATTGGGTGAAACGAATGGCCAGTAGCGGCATTGCGAATGTATTCATGAATCAATTCAGCTTCCACTTCGTATTCCATCACACCTGGTTTAACAAAACCCAATAGGCGCTCGAATCCTTTTTTAGAAATGCCGATGGCGTGTTTGGTCAATTCCAATTCCAATTCCGATTTCTCGCTTCTCAAACGTTGTAAAATTGGAGCCGCTCTGTAGAAATGGTGCAAAGGGTATTGGTCTTGAATTTGTTTTGCAAAATCCAAGTCGCTGTATGGCGCTTTATAAGAAAAGCGATCGTTTTCGTTGAGGGTTAAATAAATGTTTTCGGCATAATTTATTTTCGAGCGTATGGCCGATTCAAAATTATCGTTCCAAAAAATAGAGCTAATGCCCGAGGCAGCGGTGGCTTCTTCTTTGGTGTATTTATGACCTTCCCACACAGCAATAGTCGCATTGGTTTGTTTTAAGAACAAGCATTCTCTATAGGCCGCTTCGGGACTATCGGGGTAAAGCACTAAGAACGTATCTTCCTGGTCGATACCGGTAAGCCAGAATAAATCGGAGTGTTGTTTGAATTCGGTGGTGGCATCGCCATTGCGCACATATTCATAATTGCTTCTGAAAATGGCAATGCTGTTAGGTTTCATCTGAGCCGTAAAACGTTTGCGGTTGTCGATGAAAAGTTGCTTGTTAATCGATTGGTATTTCATGGTGAACACTATTTTTTGTTTGAAGGCAGCCACTAAAATGAGCGACTCACTTTCAAAACATTGGCGAAAATAATGAAATTAAAATATTAATGCACTTAATACTCTAAAATGGGGTAATTTTGAGTCTTCAATTTAGGACATGAAAAAAGTTTGGATATTTATACTAATGCTAGGCATGGGGGGTTTGGAAACCATGGCACAAGGTACAGTGCGCATGCAGGTGATAGAAAATGATTTCGGTATTTGGGCGTATCAGCAGCACAACAGCATTTGTAAATTGGTGTACGATAAAATAGAAGCCAAACAATTGGCGAGCTATAATGCTAAAAATTTAAAGGAGAGTAATGCCGAAAGTTTTGAAAAATTAAAGACGGAGAAAGTATTTTTTTTTGCCACCGATCCTGATGATCCAACGATTGGTATGGATTCTGGGATAATGGTGCCTCAATCGGAGAATTATTATTTCTTCAAACAATCGGGAGAGTATTTATTGTTAAAGCCATTCAAAGAAAAAACGAATCTTTTAAAATTGAAGAAGGCCGAATTAATGGGCTTGCTAAATGCGGAGCAACAAATGTATTTTAAACTTTATACTTCTGGTGCTATGTTATGTTTAGATTCTATACCGAATGTTAGTCGCAGGGTGTTCACTGATTTTAATGCACAATTGTTTCAATATGCTCAATTGCCAAGTTCAATTGTCTATAACAATGATTCCTTAAAATCGAAAATGAGCAATGAGTTAAAAGTTAGAAAAAGCTTTGTTGAAAAGGTTGTTTTTATTCCAACAGATCCTGAGGATAAAACCATTGGTTATGAC
>CANFUB010000188.1 GCA_947450015.1 Bacteroidota bacterium
ACAGGTGCACAAAACGATTTGGAACGCATTACTAAAATGGCCTATTCTATGGTTACCATTTATGGAATGAATGATAGAATTGGCAATGTTAGTTTCAATGATTCGACTGGAGAGTACACTTATAGTAAACCTTACAGCGAAAAAACTGCAGAGATGATAGACGAAGAAGTTCGTAAAATCATTGACATTGCTTATGTAAGAACAAAAGCCTTGTTAAGTAGCAAAAAAGCAGAATTGATTAATTTGGCTCAAGAGCTATTGAAGAAAGAAATCTTGTTCCAATACGATTTAGAAGCATTAATCGGTAAACGTCCATTCGATCATAAAACCAATTATGAGAACTACATGGAAAGCGATTCAACTAAGAAAGATGATGTTGTAGTTCCAGTGGTGGAAAATGACACTACAAATACTGTTGTTGAGCCAACGCAAACGCCTGAGAACAGTGCTACTGCCGACGATCAAAGCGCCTAATATTTATACCAAATAGTGCCTTCATTCAAACAATGAAAACACTGCTCTTTATATTAACTCTATTGACAACCCAAAAAGCTTGGGGTAGCGATACCCTAAGCTGTAATGGGACTTTAGATAAAGATGGTAAAAAGCATGGCGTATGGCTTTGCAAAAACAACTCCGGTCAATTACTTAAAAAAGAGCGCTACAAGCACGGTGATTTAAGCACATGGATGATATTTAACAACAAAGGTCAAATGGTGCAATCGCGCAACCGCAAAGGCAAAATAAGAAAGTATAATCCTTGTGGGTGTTAAGATTAAATCGGTAAATAGTAAAATTATTTTTATGATTGAAAAACAAAAGGCGACATTTTTTTAAATGTCGCCTTTTTTAGAAGATTTTGAATTTTATTTGAATTTTTTCAGGCTAAAATTATAACGAAGTCCTACAAAAATATTACCTGACCTAACACTCATAGCACCTTGAGCCTCTTGAACAAAACCACAAGTATTGTAATAAGTATAGTTTCGCAAGACATAATTAGTTTTTCTATATAAATATCCAACACTCAATGATAATCTTTCATTTAATTTATAACTCACATTTAATGAAGCAAATTGTCCTTTTTTATTCTCTAAAAAATCACATAAACTAAAATATGAAGATGAATCATTTTGTGCGCAAGTTACAGTATCCTTTATCCGGTCTCTTCTTGAAAACAAACTATAAGAGGTAGATGATAAACCAAACTCTGCTTTAATCTTAATTTTACTATTTACGCTATACTCCGCTCCTAAAGAAACTCCAAAACTATTTGCTCGTAATTTAATTTCGGTAAAAGCAATTTCAGCAGGTCTTACAATAAAATTACCACGGTACATTTTATTTGTTAAAAAAGTAAAATTTGGATTAATTGAAATAGATAGTTTTTTATACTGAAAAGCGCTTAGTCCCAATTTCAATTGTATGGCATATTGATCGGTTTTATAAATTCCACTCCTTAATGTAGGAGAGGCAAAATATCCCAATTCAAAAAAGTGAACCCTGCTTGAATCTATTTTTGGAATTAAACCAAAGCAATCCTTATTCAGTAAGAACAAACAAGCGATATAAAAACACTTCTTTACCATATTGTATTCTTAGGAAATTAATTCCTGGTTCCAAATTTAGGTCATTTTTAGGAATATAAATTTGTTGTTTTTCACTACCTTCATTTAAAGGAATTTGAATTTTTTTGCCTCTTACTTTTCCATCAAGACCAACGTTTTCAATACTTAATTCAGAAGAATTATTGATAACCCCATTCTTTTCATAAAGCATCTCAACATTTTCTTTCGCAACAATAAAATTGAATTTTGAAAAGCCTACTTCATCTTCTAAATATTTATTCGTGGTATGCATTGGATTATTATCCGAAATTACTGTTGATGGCTGTCCGTAACTAGTTTCATCGCAGTGAAACCTAACAGTTATAACAATACTTTTATTTGCATCAAAACTCATTAATGTATCTTTTGTATTGTTTAATGTAAGATACTTGCCAGAATCGGTTTGTAAAATAGAGGCACCTTGATTAAATAAATCACCATAACTAAAATAGCCATTATTTGTAAAAATAAATGAACTTTGCTTTAATATTTTACCTGTTGTTATTACAGTGTCAGTAAGTGAATCTGAAGCCCAGATAATAACTTCATATGATAATCTAACTGTTGGATCATTATTTGGAATTAACATATAGCCTGTCATACCGGAAAATCTAATATTATTATTAGTTGTTAAACTATCCGCAAAATCAATATGACTATTAACGGCAAGAGAACCAACAGATGGAACGGTATTAATATTTTCTACTCCAAAAATATTATAATTTTTCAATTTTATGATTATGCTCCTTGGATCGAATCCTGAGTCAAAATGCAATAAATTAAACCCTTTTGTTTCCTGTCCTACAGAAGCACTGTGCTTTGCTTTAATATTACCTTTTTGGGTCCCTCCATTAAGTATTCCACCATTGTTCACTGCAAAAGCCTGGCACTCCGCAACTGCACATCCTGCATCAGACCTATGATCTCCTTGCGACATTTGCTTACCTACAATTGTAGCCCAACATTTATACTTGTAGCTAATATATCTACTACAATTTTTTCTTTTATCAAACCTTGTATCTCCAAATACGACACTAGTCGCTATAAATCCGAGTAATACTGTTAAAACTAATTTTTTCATTTTTTTGATTGTTAAATTTTTTTATTCCTTTAAATTTTTATGTTCCATAGTTAAAGTTATTATTTGTTATATTTTTATTGGTTTTATTGGTTTTGTCCTCCCTTTTTTTAAATTTTTAATATTTGACAAATTAAGTCTCTATAAATCAATTAAAAAAGCGTAGAATTACGTAAAATATTTACATAATTCTACGTACGCAAAATAGGACATATTTATACAATCAACTAACTGTTAAATAGTTTACTTAATTTATAAAACATATATTATAACAGAATAATATATTCATTAAATTAAATAGTTGTCGTAAGAAGGGTTAATTGGAAAGAAAAGTTATAAAATCAGCTTGTAAAAACTAATAGACACGAAAACACCACCACAAAACCCAATAAATACCCCCAATAAATTTGTTTAATAGTATGCGCATGCAACCATAAGCGGCTACTGCCACTTAAACCCGCTATTAAAATTGAAATTAAGAGGTAATATTCCATTTGAGCAATGTGTTGTATGGCTACGACATAAAACATCAATGCTACCATGCCTCCTGCTGCTATGGTATGACTGCTAATACCAAATTTAATGGTTATAAAGGCATTTAAAAACAAGCAAATGGCTGAACCTATCAAGAAATACATAGGCAATCCACCCATTTCATTTTTGTACAATTGATAAGCCGTTACCGCCAACAAAATGGAGATAATGACATAAGGAAAGGTACGCTGCTTATGGGTTGAGATTATGTAATTGTCTAAAAACTTAAACCGCTTCAATAAAACCACCACTAGCAAGGGCATTACCAAAGTATTAACCGCCATGTAAATTACAAGCGTAATTAATTGTTCATCGTAATACTTACTGCTGTAATAAGGATGGTATAACAACAAGCTTGCAATACCTGCATTCAAAAGAATGAGCGGATGAAACAATACTGAGAAGAACCAAGCTAAAAATTTCATCCAAATAAATTAAGCTAACACTGGCACTTCACGTGGGGCGTAATTTTTTGCTTTATCGGCAATGGCTTTAATATGCGCTGGTGTTGTACCGCAACAGCCACCTATCATGTTCACCCAACCTTCGGCCATAAATTTCTCAACCACATTGGCCATGGCCTCGGGCGATTCATCGTATTGTCCAAACTCGTTAGGCAAACCTGCATTTGGATAGGCAGTGGTATACACCCATGCTACGCGGCTAATTTCGCTGATATGTGGAATCATATCCTTAGCACCTAAGGCGCAATTTAAACCAATGCTAATAATGTTGGCGTGCGATAAGGAGTTCCAAAATGCTTCAGGCGTTTGACCACTCAATGTTCTTCCACTGGCATCGGTAATAGTTCCAGATACCATCACAGGAATATCAAGATTTCTTTCGTCTTTAATGGTATTCACAGCAAATAAAGCTGCTTTGGCATTCAAGGTATCAAAGATGGTTTCTACTAAGAGTAAGTCAACACCTCCATCGAGCAGGGCATTAATTTGTTTAGAATAGGCTTGTACCAAATCATTAAAAGTAACTGCTCTGTAGCCAGGGTTATTTACATCCGGACTTAAAGAAGCTGTTTTGGTGGTTGGACCAATGGCACCCGCCACAAAACGTGGCTTATCGGGATTTGTAGCTGTTACCTCGGCTGCCACTTGTTTGGCTATTTTAGCCGCTTCGAAATTGATTTCGTATACCAAATCTTCCATGTGATAATCGGCCATTGAAATGGCTTGGGCATTGAACGTATTGGTTTCAATAATATCGGCACCGGCCTCTAAAAATTCTTTGTGTATGGCTGCTACCACATCAGGTCGCGTTAATACCAATAAATCGTTATTACCTTTTATGGAGTGCGGAAAATCCTTGAATCTTTCGCCACGGTAATCCTCTTCGGTTAATTTATAGGTTTGTATCATGGTACCCATGGCACCATCTATTACCATAATTCTTTCTGAAAGAATTTTCTCTATTGTTGCTTTGCTATTGTTCATATTTATTCAACTGTAACTAAACAGTAATTTCCTCTTCCTTTTTGTGCCAATATGTATTTTCCTTTAATTAAAAATGAGGTATTTATAGTAGTCATTAAATCACTCACTTTTGCTTTGTTAATGCTGATACCATTGCCTTGCAACATTTTTTTTGCTTCGGTTTTACTTGGCAATAAATTTATTTTTTCGCTTAAAAAATCAATGATATTAATTCCAGCAGCTAGTTCAGTATTTGATAATTTTGCCTGAGGTACACCTTCCATTACATTTAATAATGTTTCTTCATCAATAGTAGCCAACTCCTCTGCACTTCCTTTTCCAAATAAAATTTCGGATGCACGCACTGCTTTGTTGTAAGCATCTTCGCTGTGCACACGAATGGTAATTTCTTTGGCCAATTCCTTTTGCATTAAACGCGCGCCAGGATTAGTGAGATGTTCGGCTTCTATGGCTTCAATTTCTGCGCGTCCTTTCAAACTAAAAATGCGCATGTAGTTCACCACATCGGCATCTGCTGCATTCAACCAAAACTGATAGAAGGCATAGGGACTTGTGCGCTTAGGATCTAACCAAATATTGCCATTTTCGGATTTGCCAAACTTAGTGCCATCGGCTTTTTTTATTAAAGGTGTTGTTAAAGCAAAAGCTTCGCCACTATCTTTTCTTCTAATTAATTCCGTTCCGGTAACAATGTTGCCCCATTGGTCGCTGCCGCCCATTTGCAGTTGCACCCCATGGTGTTTCCATAAATAATAAAAGTCGAAGCCTTGCACCAATTGGTAACTAAACTCTGTAAAAGACATACCATTTTCTAAACGGTTCTTCACACTGTCCTTGGCCATCATATAATTCACAGTAATGTGTTTGCCCACATCGCGAATAAA
>CANFUB010000189.1 GCA_947450015.1 Bacteroidota bacterium
AACAGAAAAAGATGTATTATGGACTGGCAGCGATGATGGTTTAATCCATGTTAGCAGAGATGGTGGTAAGCAGTGGACCAATGTAACACCACCAATGGCAGGGCAATGGATGATGTGGAATTGCATAGAAACCGATCATTTAAAAAATGGTAAAGCCTACATAGTAGGAACCAAATATAAACTGGATGATTATACCCCATATGTTTTCAAGACCGAAGATTATGGAAAGACTTGGCAAAAAATAACCAATGGTATTCCTTCTAATCATTTTACACGTTGCATAAGAGCTGATAAAAAACGCGCAGGTTTATTGTATTGCGGTACCGAGTATGGTTTGTATATTAGTTATGATGATGGCGCAAATTGGAAACCTTTTCAATTGAATTTACCATTGGTACCGATAACCGATCTAAGCATTAAAAACAATGATTTAATCGTTGCAACGCAAGGCCGCTCTTTCTGGGTTTTAGATGATTTAAGCACAGCACAACAACTTGATAAAAGCATTGCTACACAGTCGCTTTTTGTTTATAATATCAATCCAGCTTACCGTTTTGATGGGTATCAAAATACACATGTGAGCAATGCTGGTATGAATCCAGCCAATGGTGTTGTTGTCAATTATTTTGTTAAACAAATCAGCGATAGCAGTAAAATCGAAATTAAACTAAGAGACAAAAACAATCATTTAATTAGAACATATAGCAACACAACTAGCAATGAACAGGAAAAAATAGAATTCAGTGCAGGCATGAATACATTTGTTTGGAACATGCATTATCCTGATTGGGGACGTTCGGACAATATGATTATGTGGGCAGGCATTGGCGCAGGGCCAAAAGCCGCACCAGGCGATTACACCTTAACAATTAAGCTAGGCAATGACAGTATTACAAAACCTTTTAGTATAGTTGCCAATCCTAGTTATAAATGCACCCCAGCAGATTATGAAGCACAATTTGCGTTTTTAATGGAAGTAGGAAAGTCATTTAATCAAATTCAAAATAGCATTCAACAAATTAGAAATCTCCGTCAACAAATGGATGACTTCAAAGCCAAACAAGGAAAAGCTTGCCCGAAAGAAATTTTAGCATTGTGTGATAGTATCAATAAAAAGATCACATTTATTGAAGAGAAATTTTATCAAACCAAATTGAAAAGCAGTCAGGATATATTAAACTACCCTATGCAACTCAACAATAAGATTGCTAACCTATATGATTATGCAAGCAGTGGCAATACAGCGCCAACTGAGCAAGTAAGATTGGCATTTAAAGAATTATCCAATGAAGCCAATCCATATCTTCTGAGTTTAAAATCAATTTTTAATAGTGAGGTTAAACAATTGAATGCACTCATAACAAAAAATGCCTTACCGATCATTGTGGTGAAACCCATAGAATAAAAAAAAGCCCCGACTAAATCGGGGCTTTTTTATGAACATAGTTTTTTAGTGTATTTTCTAGTTTCGGATAATTTATCTGTAGCACTCAACGAAGGCTTTCCATTGTCTTTCTGTTAAGATTTCTTTAGTAGCACTCATGAATTTATAGTAGCAAGCTTTTAGTGTTTTAGCATAAGAAGCTTTGATATATCTCAAACCAGTTTCGAATTCTTTTCTCAATTTTACAATACCTTCTTCGAATTGCGCTTTGGTAATTTTGCCGTTTCTTAATTGGGTTAATAATTCTTTACGGGCATTTTCGATACGCAATGTTAATTTAGCATAAGCTTCGCGGTGTGCTTTAATATCGGCAGCTTTACATTCTTCGTAAGCACGCAATGCACGTCTTAATCTCATGGCTTGTGAATCTGTTAAATTTAAATTTTTAATGCAAGAAAAATAGTGGTTGTCGGCACGTTTGAAACCTGCATTGTCCATGTCGGTTTCAACCATTGCATAAGCTTCGTTTAAACCATCGTTCTCTGCATAAAAAGCATCGATTTCTGAACCTCCTAAAACAACTGCATCGTTATAGGTTACATCTGCATTATCTACAATGGCAGTTGCTTGGGCTTCGAATAAAGCAGCATTGTCTGTTGCAGGTGCAATTGTTTCAGTTTGTTTTTGACATCCTACGGCTGCAAATAAAATGATTGCTGATAGGGCAAGGGCGGTGTTAATTGATTTAAGTTTCATAATTTTATATTGTTGTTAAATTTTATACCCTTTTGTCTTTCGAACCATTCGATAGTTGCACAGAAAAATAAAAATAAAAGAAAAGCGACTGAATTTCAGTCGCTTAGAATATTTAAAAAAGAAGGAGAATAATGCTTATGCTGCTACCAATGGCGATTGCCCCAACTTGTGCATCATGTTAAAATGTGAGTTAACAGCTTCTGCGAAACTATTAAATTCATTATGAACCACGCCATGTTTAGCAGCCACTTCACGCACTATCTTTCTTATTGCTGGATAATGCACGTGACTAACTTTAGGGAATAAATGGTGTTCTACTTGAAAATTCAAACCACCTACTGCCCATGTTATAAATTTATTATTAGGACAAAAATCAAAAGTTGTTTTCATTTGATAGATGGCCCAGTCTTCATCAATTGCCAAAACCCCAGTTGCTTGCGCATCGGCATAGATAGCGCCTTCGACCACGTGGGCCAATTGGAATACGACTGACAATACAATCCCCATGATAAAATTATAGAACAAATAGCCAACAATAAATTTACCAAATCCCAACATATAAATAGGGAATGCAATATAAAATCCAACATAAAACAACTTGGTAGCTATAAATGTAAAATGGGTTTTAAATGTTCTTTTTGGCAAATCGGTGGTATAAACTTTATTGGTAAAATATTTTGTAAAGTCCATAAAAAACACCCAAAACAAAGTAGACACTCCATACAAAAACAACATGTAGTTTCTTTGGTACTTATGCAGTTTATTGTAAGGTTGGTTAGGAGACATTCTTAAAAAAGGTGGTTTAAAAATATCGTCATCCACACCATCTACATTGGTATAGGTATGATGCAATACATTGTGCTTGGTTCTCCAAAAATAAGATTCAGCACCAAGAAAATTTAAGCTATATCCAAAAAAATCGTTGACTTTACTATTGTCTGAGAAGGCACCATGACAAGAGTCGTGCATGATATTGAAACCAATAAAGGCCAAAAAAGTTCCGAACATAGCCAACAATAAGAAGTTCAAGGCAATCGAAGATGGTTGAACAAATACAAGCGTATAATACAAACTAAAGACCACTGCATACATGAAAAAAGCTTTGAAGAACAATTTGCTGTTCCCTCTTTGACTCATGTGGTTGTCTTTAAAATATTGTTTCACGCGATCATTTACTTCTACATGAAACTGTCTGTTATTGGTAGCAAAAGAAATTTGTGGCATATTAAATAAACCACAAAATTAAGTGTTTGTTTGACAAAAATGCAATAATTGACTAGCGTCAGCTACTATCTACTAAATATTAACTTATTGCCTTTTGAAAACAAAGCGTTTTTAAAACTCAACTTAAATAAGTTACATTTGTGATAGTGAATTTTGAAGGAAGCTTAAATAACAAATTGCCCCAAATAGGTCCCTCTATTTTTTCTGTTATGTCTGCCATGGCCTATGCGCATGGGGCCATTAACTTAGCACAGGGATTTCCAGACTTTGATTGTAGTGCAGATTTAAAAAACATGGTTTCAAAGGCCATGGAGAATGGCTACAACCAATATGCACCAATGCCTGGACTGATGTCTTTAAGAGAAAAAATTGCCGTCAAAACTGAACAATCTTACTCGGCTATATACCATCCAGAAACGGAAATTACGGTGATGCCAGGTGCAACCTTGGCCATTTATGCTGCGATTACGGCACTTATTAAAGATAACGATGAGGTCATTATTATTGAACCTGCCTATGATAGCTATATACCTGCAGTAGAACTTGCAGGTGGTAAAGCCATTGTTTACGAAATGGCCTTTCCCGACTACAAAATAGATTGGAACCAATTAAAAAAACTCATCAATTTTAAAACGCGCCTCATCATCATTAATAGTCCACACAATCCTACTGGCACTATTTTAAGTTCTGAGGATATTCGCAAACTAGAAAAACTGGTTGAGAACACCGACACACTCATCTTAAGTGATGAGGTATACGAGCATATCATTTTTGATGGCTATGAACACCAATCGGTTGCTAGGTACCCTAAATTGGCAAATAGATGTATCATTGTGAGTTCATTTGGTAAAACCTACCATACCACAGGTTGGAAAATGGGCTATGTGCTGGCACCAGCGAACATTACTGCCATGATTCGCAAAGTCTATCAATTCATGGCCTTTGCAGCAAATACACCGATTCAACACGCTTATGCAGAAATATTAGACCGACCCGAAATGTTTTTAGAATTGGGTAGTTTTTACCAAGCTAAACGCGACTACTTTAAACAAGCCATCAAAACTTCAAAATTTAAACAATATGCCTGCAATGGCAGCTATTTTCAATTGTTGGGTTATGAGAAATTAAGTGAATTGAATGACATTGAAATGGCCAAATACCTAACCATTGAAAAAGGCATTGCTAGCATTCCGGTATCTGCTTTCTACAAAAGAAAAACAGATCATAAAGTATTGCGTTTTTGTTTTGCCAAATCTGAAGACACACTCTCTAAAGCCGCTGAAATACTATGCAAGCTATAAATATTACGGTGGTGCAAACCACTTTGCATTGGGAAAACATAGACCTTAATCTAGAACATTTTACAAAAAAACTAGCTCCCATTGAGCAAACAGATTTAATCATATTGCCCGAAATGTTCACAACAGGTTTTAGTATGCAGCCTGAAAAATTAGCCAAAGAATCTTCTGAAAAAGGACTGGCTTGGATGCAAGCCATGGCTAAAAGTAAGAATGGCGCGGTAACTGGTAGCTTAATGTTTGAAGACAATGGCACTTATTACAACAGTTTGTTATTTGTATTACCCGATGGCACCTATCAACGCTATAACAAGCGCCATTTATTTTCTTTGGCTGAAGAAAATCAACATTACACCCGTGGACATGAACGCTTGGTAGTAGATTATAAAGGTTGGAAAATTTGTCCTTTAATTTGCTTCGACCTAAGGTTCCCTGTTTTCAGTCGCAACAATGTGAACTACGATTTATTAATCTATGTGGCCAATTGGCCCGAAAAAAGGCATTATGCTTGGCAGCAATTGTTAAAGGCCCGTGCCATCGAAAATCAAAGTTATGTAATTGCTTGCAACAGATTAGGAGAAGACGGCAACGGCATTCCGCACAAAGGTGGTTCGGCTATCATTAATTATGTAGGCGAAGAAATTGGCTTCGACAAGGATGACAATATTTTTCAGTTCAATTTAAATAAGGAATCGCTTATTCAATTCAGAAACGACTTTCCATTTTTAAATGAGCAAGACTTATTTGAGATTAAATAAATTGTAAATCTAAATTAAAGTTCTCCTTTAATTAATTTCTGAGCCATCAATTTGCCTTCACGCACTGCATAATTGGTACCTCTATCCTC
>CANFUB010000190.1 GCA_947450015.1 Bacteroidota bacterium
CCCATTGCCAGCCGATATGCATGCGAGTTTCGAACAAACTTCAGGGCAAAATTTAAATTGGTTTTTTAATGATTTATTGAATGAAAACAACAGCATCGATTTCGTCAACAGAAAACACCATAAGGCATTAATTGGTTCTGTAGGACTCGATTCAATTTTAAAAAGCAGGCAGTATTTAAATGCCAATCCGTATGGATTTTTGCCTGAAACCAATTACTTAAACAATGGTCAAAAGAAAAAATTCATTAGCATCAATATTCCTTTTCATCTGCCTACACAAAATACAGTAGTACCGATAAATTTAAGTCCCATAGTAGGGTATAATTATTACGACCAATTGTATGTAGGTGCGGCTATTTTCAACCGCTCTATCTTTAGAAAAAAACTAGAATATATTTTAATGCCAGCGTATGCATTTGGCAGTAAAAAAATGGTGGGCTATGGAAAAATCAATGCAGTAATTTTACCGCACTCTCCTTCGGTATACAGAATAGAAACGGGGGTGCAAGGGCAATCGTTTGGAATGAGATATTTTAGTCACGAGAACCAATATTATCGGATTAATCCATACTTAAGATTATTTCTAAAACACCATCACAAAATTTCAGATCGTTTTGTAAAACAGATACAATTAAACTTGTATCATAATGGATTATTAAAAAGTAATTATATGTATGATGACTCAACAAAACTTGGGTTTCCTAGTAGTTACTTTTATAATTATTGTAAACTAAGTTACCGATTTGAAGACAAACATCCTTTGAATAATTTTAGCTTCCAAATGAATGCTGAAGCAGGTGCTAATTATAAATTTGGACCTTTGCAAAACCAATACTTTAAAACATGGTTAAACGCCACTTTCAAACACCAATTTGCTAAAAAGAAATTCTTCAAGTCGAGTATATATGCTGGAACATTTTTATATGAAAAAGGGAAAAACACCATTCAACAATTTAATCTTAGCAACAATGTAGATGCAAGGGACTATTTATATAATGATGTATATATGGGTCGGTCGGAAGATTTTTTCGATAACAATATTTTTAGTAGACAAATTTCAAGCAATAACAATTACATCAGGAACGTATTACCTACACTTTCTGCAAACAATTGGATAATTTCATCTTCAAATGAAATGTCGATACCAGGCGACCTCCCTGTAAGAGTATATTTGGATGCAATGTGTTTTCAATATTATTCTATAACAACCAACAATATAAAAACATTAAGTGCACCAGAAATATTTGCAACAGCTGGTGTAACAATATCCGCGTTCAAAGAAACATTGGAAATATTTATTCCAATTCTCCAAAGCTCTCAATTTAAATCAATAATCAAATACAACAATTATTCATTCAGGGATTTAATTGGATTTAAACTTAACATTAACCGATTGGAGCCTACAAAAATGGTGGATGATTTTAGAATGTGATAATCTTTCTTTCACTTGTCATGCACACCATATATGGTGTGCACTCAACTGCCATCGATGCAGGTAGGCAATGACCCTTAAACTTGCACAGCACACCATGTATGGTGTGCTCACAACTGCCATCGATGCAGGTAGGCAGTGAACCTAAGACTTGCACAGCACACCATGAATGGTGTGCACCACAACTGCAATTGATGTGGCTGGGATGTGACCCTAACACTTGCACAGCACACCATGTATGGTGTGCTCACAACTGCAATTGATTAGGTTGGGCAGTGAACCTAAGACTTGCTTGTGAGGTTCAAAAAACCTTATAAAAAACAAAACCCGCATCAGGTAAGATACGGGTTGAGTCATTGAGGTTAAGAGTAAAATTATTTTTTACCTTTTTTTGCAACTGCTTTTTTAGCAGGCGCTTTTTTAGCAGGAGCTTTAGCAGATTTTTTTGCTTTAGCTTTTGCTTTTGGAGCTGCTTTAGCTTTTGCTTTAGGAGCCGCTTTTGCTTTCGCTTTAGGAGCTGCTTTTGCTTTTGGTGCTGCTTTTGCTTTTGCTTTTGGAGCTGCTTTTGCTTTAGCTTTAGGAGCCGCTTTAGCTTTCGCTTTTGGAGCTGCTTTTGCTTTAGGTGCTGCTTTAGCTTTTGCTTTTGGAGCTGCTTTTGCTTTAGCTTTTGCTTTTGGTGCTGCCTTTGTAGCTTTTGCTTTAGTTGCAGCTGGTTTTTTTGTTGTTGCCATATTTATTTAAAATTTAAAATTGGGTCTAGTTGTTGAGATCGGAGTGCATATCACCATAATCTATGGTTATTTCTTCACCGGCCTTTATTTTTTTTATCGCCTTAAATTCCATCACACCTTCTTTGATATTTTTTACATAATCTGCATTTGGTTTTTGTGCATGATTATATAAAGAACCAAAGCCAAGCAAAATACCTGCACTTCTTTTTCTGGTGTTCCATACGAATGTATAATTCTCCAAAATATGACCGCTTAGCATCTGATGTTCTTTATAATTTATTTCGATAACAGGACAAATTTCAATAACATCTCCTTTATTTAAAACTTTAGATGTAAACACTCCCCTTCCTTTATGTCCAGCATTCGCTACAAAAATATCTCCGTTAACTATCTTATCTATTTTCAATTCTATTTTATTTATCCGATTCAAAAATAGAGAATCGCGTGAAACTATTATATCTATTGTTAAATATGTATTAACAACTTATCAAAATATTGATTTCAAATATAGTAAACTTAGTTTACTATATTTTTCGCTTTAAGAAGATTTTTTTATTCTTTAATTCACTTCATCGCTTGAAATTCAATCACATTCTAAACAATAAAAATAAATTTCATTAAAAAATTTTGAATTTTTTAGTTTCTAAATTTTATATCTATATCACTAAAATGTGTTTTTAAACACATCATCATTTTATAAAAGGTGAAGCCTTTCATAAAAAAAAATATCAATAAAGAAGAGAAAAAAAGATTGATTAAGACACCAAAATACTTTCGAAAATGGCTCTGCCATCTGCATTCAAAAGTAAATCATTCGCACATCTTTCAGGATGCGGCATCATACCGAAAACATTTTTACCTGCATTGCAAATGCCTGCAATATTATTCAGTGAACCATTTGGATTGCCTGCTTCATTTACCAAACCATTTTCATCAACATATCTAAACATGATTTGTTGATTGGCTTCCATTTCTTTTAATGTATTTTCATCAGCATAATACCTTCCTTCGCCATGGGCAATTGGAATTTTATAAGCACGCTCGGCAGATAATAAATTGGTGATTTTCAATTGGGTGTTCTCTGGTTTTAAAAATACATTTTTACAAATAAATTGTCTGTTTGTATTTCTTAACAATGCACCAGGTAATAAACCACTTTCGCATAAAATTTGAAAGCCGTTGCATATGCCCATTACATAACCACCGGCTTTGGCATGTTCGCCTATGCTTTGCATTACAGGACTTAATTTGGCAATGGCACCACTGCGCAAATAATCGCCATAACTAAAACCACCTGGTAAAAACACAAAATCAACACCTTTTAAATCGGTGTCTTTGTGCCACAATTCTTCTACCTGTCCGTTCGAAACAGCACTGATGGTTTCTATTAAATCTCTATCGCAATTACTGCCCGGGAATATTACTACGCCAAATTTCATTGGTGCAAAAGTAATATTTATTTTTTACATCTACCTTCTTTTCAATGGTAATTTAATGGGAATTGGGCATTCCTAGTGCCCTCCTTGTCTACACAAGCAAACAACGCATTCTTAATATTCTATGCCTACTAAATAAAGGCCTGCGGCTGGCACCGAGGTACCCGCTAACTTGCGGTCGTTGCTCTCTAAGATCTCTGTAAATTTCGCAACATCTATCTTGCCCTCACCAACCAAGGTGAGTGTGCCTACCATGGCCCTTACCATGCTGCGCAAAAACCGATTGGCTGTTACTTCAAAAATCAATAAATCGTTTCTGTAATACCACCTGGCCGACATTAAATTGCATCTAAAGTGCGCTACCTCTGCACTTACTTTACTAAAGCAACTGAAGTCGCGGTCGCCCAACATCACCGCACAAGCTTCGTTCATTGCACCAATATCCAAAGGCACATACCAACGCGTTGCAAAGTTTTGATAAAACGGATTCTTTTCGAACGTAATGCAATATTCATAGGTGCGTGCAATCGCAGAAAAGCGCACATTAAAGTCGGGCGCTACCAATCGCACAGCATGCACTGCAATATCATAAGGCAATATGCCATTCAAACTTCTTAGAAAGGTTTCGGGCAAATCGTAATCGGTATCGAACTGCGCAAAATACTGACGGGCATGCACCCCCGCATCGGTTCTACCACAACCCAAAGTTTCTATCCCTTGGCGCATCAAAACACTCAAGGCATTGTTCAATACACCCTGCACCGTTTGTCCATTGGGTTGTACTTGCCAACCTTGATAATTGGTGCCGTTATACGAAAGTTCTAATAAGAATCGCATGGTTATATGTTTGTTTTTTTAATTCACTAATTCAGAATAAGCCAACCATTTTAAAGTTTTCTCATCAATGTCTGCATTTACTTTTTCGAGTTCAGAAGCCCATTCTGTTAATTCAGTATGACTGTTACTACCCGAACTTAATTTCGCTTCCAATTCTGTTTTTTTATTTTCTAAAGTCGCAATTGCTTTTTCTAATCCATCAAATTCTGTTTGCTCTTTGAAACTCAATTTTCTTTTTTTATTGGTACTACTTTCTGTTACTGGCAAAGCATTAACACTCGCTACTGGCGCTGCTTTTGCTACTGCTGGCTGCTTCTCCATTTGTTCAGCAAATTCTTTGTAGTCGGTGTAGTTACCATAGAAATCGCGCACATTGCCTTCGCCTTCGAATACAAATAAATGATCAACCAAGTGGTCCATAAAATACCTGTCATGCGATACCAATAATAAACAACCATTGAACTCACTTAAGAAATCTTCCAATACATTTAAGGTATCAATATCCAAATCGTTGGTGGGCTCATCTAATATTAAAAAATTAGGATTACTTACCAATACTTTTAACAATTGTAATCTTCTGCGCTCGCCACCACTTAATTTTTGTACTGGTGTATATTGAACAGCTGGCGGAAATAAAAACATGTCCAACAATTTCGAAACCGATACTTGTTCGCCTGTTCCTAAAGTTACATACTCTGCAATTTGTTTCACCTCATCGATAATGCGATTATCGTTGTTCAGGTTATTGGTATGTTGTGTATAGTAACCAATCTTTAAAGTAGGTCCCAATACAATCGTACCTTGCGTAGGTGTAATGGTTTGCGTTAAAATATCGAGCAAGGTCGATTTACCAATACCATTTTTTCCAACCACGCCAATTCTGTCTTTTTTCTTAAAGATATAAGTAAAGTCTTTGATTAAAACGCGGTCGCCATATTGTAAAGAGACATTATCTGCTTCAATAATTTTATTGCCTAGTCGTGTTGTTTGAACTGAAATTTCTAATTCATTTTTATCTAAATTTTGAGTGGCCTTTTCTTTTAAATCATAAAAAGCTTCAATTCTACTTTTCG
>CANFUB010000191.1 GCA_947450015.1 Bacteroidota bacterium
ATAAAAGATTACAGATGGGAATTGGGCGATGGTTATACAACCAATCAAACCAGCATTTTTAATTACAAATACGCACAAGAGGATACATTTAAAGTAAGTTTAATTGTTAACTCTTTAGCAGGTTGTGCTGATACTTTGAAATCAACCGCAATCACCTTTGCTCAACCAAAGGCTGTGTTCAGTGCAAATGCCAATGTGCAATGTTTCAACCAACAAAACTTTGTGTTCACTAATCAATCGACTTTGAAGTATGGACAATTGCAATATGCTTGGCAATTGGGCGATGGCGCAACAAGCACTGATACCAATATTGTTAAAAAATACAGCAAAGATTCAACCTACAATGTGCGATTAATAAGTAAAAGTAATAACAATTGTGCTGACACTGCTTTTCAAACGATGGTATTGCACGTGAGTCCAAAATCAGATTTTGTGATTTCGAAAGACAAACAGTGTTTTAAAAACAATGTCTTTACTTTTGGAAATAGAAGTTCTGTTAAAAAAGATAATATTATACAATACACATGGTTAATGGACGATGGCAATCAATTCAATGCCTTTGGCGTGAACAATTATAAATTCACAAGTGAGGATACATTCAATGTACAATTGATTGCAAAAACAAATAACAATTGTTTTGATACTGCTACTAAACCGGCCATTACATTTGCACAACCATTTGTCAATTTTGTCATTCCAAAAGATACACAATGTTGGCAAAAGAACTTCTTTAATTTCAATAATCAAACAACGCTAAAATACGGTACACTTACTAATTACTGGCAGTTTGGCGATAAAAGCACCTCAACAGAATTCAATCCCTCTACAAAAAGTTATGTCAATAAATCGGCTACCTATTTGATAAAATATAGAACCATCACCGAACATGGTTGTGCGGATTCAATGCAAAGAAGAATCGTGTTATTGGAACGACCAATCTCAGAATTTACCATCAATGATTCAATTCAGTGTTTCAGAGGTCACCTGTTTAGCTTCACCAATAAAACAACTTTTAGTGTTCCGTCTACCTTAAGTTATTGGTGGGATTACAAGAATGGCAACACCAATACAGGCTTTAATCCTCAGAACGCAACCTATAAAACACCTGGTTTATACAATATGAGTTTGGTGTCTTATTCAACCATTACCAATTGCTTCGATACTTTAATCAAAATTGTTATTCCAGCGCCACATGCTGCAGTCAATTATACAATCAATAAAGATACACAGTGTTTCCGATTTAATGATTTTAGATTTAATAACCTTTCTGCATTGCAATTTGGTACCATGAAATACAATTGGCAGTTTAGAGATAATACATCTGATACAGCAAAGCATCCAACTAAGCATTATTTAAAAGAACAATCATATCTCGTTAAATTAGTTGTAACAACAAACTATGATTGCAAAGATTCGATTGAAAAACAAGTGCAATTCCACGAAACACCAGTTGCAAAAATGAGTGTCAATAAGGACGTTCAATGTTATAACAACCATTTGTTTAATTTTACAAATAGCAGCACCTTAAGCAAAGGTAGCTTCGCACAAAATTGGGTGTTTGCCGATGCAACAAATAGTACTTCTTACAATGTCAATAACAAAACGTTCAAACAATGGGGTAACATCGATTATTATTTATCTGTAATCTCAAACAATGGTTGTACCGATTCTGTGTTTGATCAATTGTATTTAGAAAAAAGTAATAACAGTTTGATTGGACTCAATGCCAACGACAATGATTCGCAATGTTTGGCGGGCAATAGTTTCCGCTTCAATGCAGTGAATTCAAATGCCAAAGTCACTATTGCAAATTACGATTGGCGCTATGGTGATGGTCAGTTTTCAAACATTGCAAACCCAGCAGCACAAACGTATAATAAAGATGGTGGTTTTATTGCAACGTTGTATACCATCTCGGCCAATGGTTGTAATGACACGGCTTATTTCCCTGTAGTCATCCATCCACAGCCTGTTTCAGCGTTTTCTGCGCAGGCGGTTTGTTTCCCTGAGCCAACAAAGTTCTTAGATTTATCGAGCATTCGCACAGGTACTATTGTTAAAACCATTTGGTATTATGCCGATGGTGCATCCGAAATAAATGTATTAAATCCAACCCATCAATACAAGTCTGCTGGCATATATGATGCCGCCTTGGTAAACTATTCTAATTATGGTTGTAAGGACAGCATTAACAGCATTGGATCAGTAATTGTGAATGCAAAACCAAAAGCTGATTTTACATTTACAAGATTAAAAACCATTGTGCAAGATGAAACAAGATTGCAATTTAACAACGAGGCTTCGAATGATGTGGTTAAGTTTGATTGGGACTTTGGTAATGGCACCAACAGTAGTTTAAGCAACCCTATTGGTTTATACCACGATACTGGTCGTTTCAATGTTACCCAAATTGTGCACAATGCCTATTGTTCTGATACCATTACAAAAAACACTGGTTTATTAATGCCCGATTTTTTCTACTTTTTACCCAATTCATTTACGCCTAATAGCAACAATTTGAATGAAGAGTTAAAGGGTGTAGGCAGTAAGTATATCTACAAATTCACAATGGAAATATACAACCGTTGGGGTGAGAAAGTATTTGAATCCTTTGATATAACAAAAGGGTGGGATGGCACTTACAAAGGTTCGCCTTGTATGGAAGGTGCTTATATGTGTAGAATTTATTTAATTCCGTACAACGGCCCTAAGCAAATGATTGAAGAGATGGTTACCTTAATGCGTTAATTGCTGATGTAATTTTAAAACTTGTTCAACAAGACTTTGCTCACCATCATTGACGATTACATAATCTGCTAATTTCAATTTTTCTTCTTCGGCCATTTGTGCATTTATTTTTTTCAATAAATCGGCTTCAGAAATCTGGTCGCGCTGCATCACACGTTGCATACGAATGGCCAAGGGCGCATAAACCAAAGCAATCTTATCGACGGTATACTTACTGTCGGTTTCTAACATAATAGCCGCTTCTTTAATGACTAGAGGTGCTGTTTGGTGCAATTCACAGAACTGTTTCCAATCTTCAAAAACGGCAGGATGAATGATGGCATTTAACAAAGCCAATTGTGTTGGATTTCCGAAAACAATTGAACTGATGTGCACAGTATTGTAGAGGCCATCTTTAAAGGTAGCCTCTCCAAACTGTTTGATTAATTTTGTTTTTAATTCCGTATGGTTATTGATTAACCATTTGGCCCGCGTATCTGCATTGTATACAGGTACACCAAGTTGCTGAAAGATTGAGCAAACAAGGGTTTTACCGCTTCCTATTCCACCGGTAATACCTAGCCTTAACATATAGTGTTAATTAAGCTTTGGTTTCTACTTTAGCTTCTTCCACTTTGTTCAATGGAGCGCTCAATTCTGAAGAAATAGCAGAACGCTCAATTTTTAATTTATAGCTTTCACTTTCAATAATGGCAGTAGTGGCTTCAAGCGAAACTATTTTACCATGGATACCACCAGTGGTAATCACTTTGTCACCTTTTTTTAAACTTTCAATAAATGCTTTTTGCGCTTTAGCTTTCTTTTGTTGAGGGCGAATCATGAAGAAATACATAACGATTAGCATTAAGCCCATCATGATCATGAAAGAATCTGTACTTTGACCTTTGGCCTGTAGTAATATATATAAATTTGTCATTTTTAATTTTTTGTTGGTACTACAATAACGTTAGCAGTAAATTTTAAAACCATGTTACCATCTTTAACATTGGCAAAAACAGTAACTGTTTTATTGTTTAATCCCGATTTACCACTGCTGTTAAATACAACCTTAATCGCACCTTTTTCGCCAGGAGCGATTGGTGTTTTAGGAAAACTCGGCACTGTGCAACCACAGGTCACATCACAACGGTCGATCAACAATGGATTCTTTCCGGTATTTGTAAAGTAATAAGTTTTCTCAACAGATTGCCCTTCTATGATATCACCAAAATTATGATCCATTGTTTCGAAAGTCATTTCGGTGGTGTTCTTACTTTCTGCTGTAGGATTGCTCGCTGTTGCAGGGTTGTCAATCATATCAACATCTACTTTGTTGGTAGGTTGATTGTTGCAGGCACATGCCAAAAGAATGAGTGATGATAAAACGATTGATTTCATATTGCAAAAATAATTGGTTCTTTACTAATTCACTAATCCTCTACCGGTTTTTTTAATCTTTCCGGCTTCGTCAAGTAATATTCTTAATTTATCTAGTACACCATTAATAAAAAGGTGACTCTTAGGCGTACTATAAGCTTTGGCAATGTCTAGATATTCATTGATGGATACTTTAGGTGGTATGGTTTCAAAGTAAAGGAATTCGCATACCGCCATGCGCAACATTAACATGTCAGTTAAAGTTAAACGCTCAGGATCCCAGTTAGGCGAATTTTTTTGGGTCAGTTCATCTAGACTTTCCTTTTCAGCAATGCATTTTTCAAACAATTGCATTCCAAAATCAATGTCCTCTTTTTGCTTGCTATTAATAGCATCGAATTTTATTTTACCTGTGCTGTAAAAATGATCGATGTGTCGAACAATTGTTTTTAAGGTATCGGCACTGTCATCGTTCCAAAATACATATTCTTCTTCCATCGCACTGTCGTATAGTTCGAACTCATTGAAAAGAAATTCATAAAGATTAGTTAAGAATTCTTTTTGTTGCTCGGCAGTAGGGGTGTCGAAAACACTATAATCAATGAAGAAATCGTACTGCACCATATCTGTGAAAATGTGGTTAAACATCTCACCATGTTTGTCCCATGAAAAAGGCAGCTTATTTGTTAGATTTAGAAACTCATCGTTTTTAACCAATGCCGTATAAAAATCGGTTCTTAGCAATACTTCTGTATTGCGAATGACATTTTTATTTGGAAAATATTTTTCTGTTTCAATCTCTCTTTCACTTTCCAGATAGGTATTAAATTTATCGAGGAATTGTAGGTTGAAATAGTAAAACAAATAATATTCCTTGAAACGGGTATCTAATTGTTTTGAAAATAAAGGCAATGCGTTAGAATCTTGTTGTGTATAAGCGTACAACTGCTGTAGGACTTTGATGCGGATATTCCTGCGAGATAACATGAATGAATGAACGAATAATTGAGGGGCAAAATTAGCCTTTATTATTGGTTAGTCAAAGAAATAATTAAGTTAAGTTGAAGATGAAGGTGTTTTGCTTTGGTGTAAAAACGCTGAAAACCCTTGTAAATGCTTGTTTTTTTTAGCCTATTGCTTTGGAATATAATTATACTCTAATTTTATTTCTTCCAATGTTTTTTTCAAAACCTTAACCTGCATTTTAATGTCACTATAAGGGCGGTTAGTTGTTTTGTTTTTTGGTTGTTTAACCACACTATCAATCACATTCAGACCTTTCATCACCATGCCAAAAACAGTGTATTGGTTATTTAAACCTTGGGTGCCAGATTTACTATGACAGATGTAAAATTGGCTACCGCTAGAA
>CANFUB010000192.1 GCA_947450015.1 Bacteroidota bacterium
TGTATGAGACCATCACTAACAATGACAATAATATTATTATTAAACTTCGTCAACCAAAGGTATCCATTAACCATACTTACAAGAAAGAATTCTATACCATCGATTCAACTTCTATAGATGATAATACGGCACCACATTATGCCAGGGTTAAGTATTTTAATTTTGCCAATGTGAATGAACACAATTTTCCGCTCAAAAACGAAATAACGGCCTATAATGGTGCAAATAAAATAATTATTACCATGGATTTCGAAAATCCAGATTTCAATTCAATGGTCACTTTTCCTTTTAATATACCCGCCTCTTATGAAAAATGTAAATAGATTCAATTGTATATTATTAGCCCTGCTATTTCTTGCCAGCCAATTAAATGGTCAAACTTCGCGCAAGGACCTTGAGAAACAAAGAAAGCAGACTGAGGAGCAAATAGCATTGACTAAAAAAATTCTAAACGAAACTAAAAGTAAGAAAAATCAAAGTTTAAAGGAATTGGTTTCAATTAGTCGCTTAATTGAAAAAAGAGAGGAACTTATTACTACCATCAATAGCGAAATTCAATATGTTAACAACGATGTAGAGCAAAAGAAGGACGACATTGATAGTCTGAATTCACAGCTCGACAAGGAGAAA
Organism: Bacteroidota bacterium; assembly: GCA_947450015.1. Lineage (GTDB taxonomy): Bacteria > Bacteroidota > Bacteroidia > NS11-12g > UBA955 > JABMMZ01. Next base: position 631 of record CANFUB010000192.1, read on the forward strand.
AAAAATTATGCCAAGGCCATAGTACAATCCTATAAAAACAGAAAAGTGTATAACAATGCACTGTATCTTTTTGCTGCCAAGTCCTTCAACCAATTGTTCCAAAGATTAAAATTTATCCAATACCTTTCAGCAGCACAAACCCGTTTTTTAGTTAAAATAGAGAACAATAAAATACAACTAGAACAGCGATTGGCAGAGTTATTAGGACTAAAAGTTTCAAAGGAATTATTGGTTAAAAACAAAGAATCCGAGGTCAATGAACTTGAACAAGACAAGAACCAAAAAAATAAAGCAATTATTTCTTTAACAGGTAAAGAGAAGGAATTAAAAGCACAATTAGACAAACAAAAGAGGGCAAAAGAAAACCTTAATGCGCAAATCAATGCCATCATAGCCAAAGAAATTGCAGAAGCCCGCAAGAAGGCGAAAGAGCAAGCTGGCAAAACAGCAAAAAAAGAAACCAAAACTGATAATTCTAAGAAAACCGACCCTAAAGCCGAAGCCAAAGAACCGCTTTTAACCCCCGAGGCCAAAGAACTTTCGGATAATTTTGCGGCCAATAAAGGCAAATTACCTTGGCCAGTCGAAAAAGGTTTTATCTCCGAACATTTTGGAACACATGCCCATGCTAAGCTCGATCAAGTGATGATTCAAAACAATGGCTTAGATATTCAATCAGTTAGTGGATCTTCTGCACGCTGCGTATACAAAGGAACGGTTGCAGCCATCATTTCTATTCCAGGAATGGGCAAAACAGTTTTAGTAAACCATGGCGAGTATTTTACGGTCTATTCAAAATTAAAAAACATAACGGTAAGTCAAGGCCAAACGCTAAATTTAAAACAAACCATTGGCACTGTAGATGAAGACGAAGATGGGGCAACTGAAATACATTTTGAAATTTGGCTCAATCAAGACAAGCAAAATCCTGAAATTTGGCTAGCAAAAAAATAAACAACAATGGAAATTAAAACAATTGCCATCGCAGGCGCAGGCACCATGGGTGCAGGGATAGCACAAGTTTGTGCCCAAGCCAATTATAAAGTTATCCTTTTTGATATCAATGATCAAATGCTAATTAAGGCCAAGGATGGCATTCAACAATCACTGAATAAATTAAATAGTTTAGGTAAGATTACTGCAGAACAAGCAGCTACAATTATTAGTAGCATACAATTTATTTCAGGTATTGAGTTGGTTAAAGCTGACTTAATAATTGAAGCCATTATTGAAAAGTTAGATGTAAAGGTCGATTTGTTTCTTAAATTAATGAACATTAATGGGCCCCAAACAATTTATGCTAGTAACACCTCTTCGATTCCCATTACCCAAATTGCCGCTAAATTACCTTATGCGAGTCAATTTATAGGCATCCATTTTTTTAATCCTGCTCAAATTATGAAGTTGGTTGAAATAATAAAAGGCGCCAAAACTGATGCTAAAATTGTTAACATTGCTAAAGATTTTATTGTAAAACTTAAAAAAGAACCTGTGATTGCAGCTGATGCCCCTGGGTTTATTGTTAATAGAATTGCACGTCTTTATTATGTAGAAGCGTTAAAGATTATTGAAGAAGGGCTTTGCGATTTTGAAAATGTGGATGCAATAATGGAGGCTTCAGGTTTTAAAATGGGTCCATTTAAATTGATGGATCTAATTGGGGTTGATACCAATTATTCTGTAACAGAGAGCCAATATCTCTTATTTAATTACGAACCACGTTTTAGGCCAAGCAGAATTCAAAAACAAAAAGTAGATGCTGGCTTACATGGAAGAAAGAGTAAGGAAGGATTTTACAAATATGAATAGGTTAGTCGTTTTTATACTACTAGTATTAGGGTACAGTTGTGCAAAGAATTCAGACAATGCGAATCCCGAGCCAATTGACAATGTGCCTGTCAGTATAACAGTCAACCTTAATTTACCTTCCAATTTTCATTTACAGAATGTTGGTTCATTTATTTTTCTTACTGGAGGTGTTAAGGGAGTTGTTCTTGTGCATCATACCGACGATAATTTCTACGCCTTTGATAGGGCTTGCAGTTATCAGCCAAATTCTGTTAGTTGTTCTAAATTAGAAGTTGATACGGCTTTTCTTCAATTCAGGTGCGGTCAAACCACTTCGCAAGGCTTTCAAAAATGCTGTGAATCTCGTTTCTTTTTTGATGGTTCAGTATCACAATCCCCTGCTCGCTTTCCGCTTAAACAATATAATATTACTAAAAACGGTAACACAATATTTATATCAAATTAAATTTTTTTTAAAAAATTGTAGTATAAGTTAATCCTTTTTATATATTTGTCGGGTTGTAAAACTTTTGTAAAATTTTAATACAGCTTATGATGAAAAAACATTTACTACTTACATTTCTTGCCTATATATTTATATTTCAGGCATTTTCTCAATCTGCCGAACGTAGGCTTGGTATCGAAATTAATGGAGGCATTAATGAGTATCAAGGTGATTTAGGTTCTGCTCTCTTTTTCGCGCGAAAACCTAATTATCAAGGTATTGGCGGTTCTATCAGTTACTATTTAAATCCGAATATTGACGTATGTCTCTTTGGATCAGGTGGTGATGTTGGGTTTCAAACATTTGTTCCAAATGTGTTACCTTATCTAACTTACCAAACTTTTAGAGCCAACGTTGCAACTGTTAATGGTGGTATTCGTTTTAAATTTATCAAAGACAAGCCGTTCACGCCCTATCTTATGTTAGGTGTTGGAGGTGTTTACTTACATAGCAATGTAAGTAAAAGTCCTGATTCATACACAGGTGCTGCAGGTAACTTAGCTGGTGGTCTTGGATTTCAATACAGCTTTAATGAAAAATTTGGTGTTCGTTTGCAGTCAGTTGCTAACTATACCTTTAATGATATTTGGGATGGCGCTCCTTTCACTTACTTAACGCATACTAGAAACAAAAACAATGATATGTTCTTGTTCCATTCACTTGGATTCTTCTACAACATGCCTTATGGAGATGCTGCTGCTGGTGGATCTGGCTTGAAAGACAAAGACAAAGATGGTGTGCCTGATAAATTGGATAAATGTCCAAAAACATTGCCTTCTCAGTTCCCTGTTAACGACGAAGGTTGTCCTAAAGATTCAGATCTTGATACAATTCCTGATTACCTAGATAGCTGCCCTTACCAATTCGGTCCTCGTAAATTCAACGGTTGCCCTGATAAAGATGGTGATGGTATCATGGATAAATTAGATGCTTGTCCTGATAAAGCCGGTCCAGTAGAATTCAACGGTTGCCCTGATACAGATGGTGATGGTGTGCTTGATAAAGACGACCAATGCCCTGCAGTTAAAGGTGCTAAAGAATTCAATGGTTGCCCAGATACTGATGGCGATGGCATTGAAGATAGAAAAGATAAATGCGTAAACATTGCTGGTCCAGTTGAAGGCGAAGGTTGCCCTGACTCAGATGGTGATGGTGTATATGACAATAAAGACGTTTGTAAATCAGTACCTGGTACTATTGCAAACAAAGGTTGTCCTGAAATCAAACAAGAAGTTATTGCTAAAATTGCTTTAGCCGCTAAAGGAATCAATTTCGAAACTGGTAAAGACATTATCAAAACAGAATCATATGATGACTTAGATGCTTTGGTTAAAATCTTAAACGATTACCCAGAAGCTAACGTAGCAATTGATGGTCATACTGATAATGTAGGTGTTTCAGCAGCAAATCTTGAGTTATCTCAAAAACGTGCTGATGCAGTAAAAGCATACTTAATCAACAAAGGTATTTCAGCAATGAGATTAACTTCTACTGGTTATGGCGATACTCAGCCAATTGCTGATAACAAAACCAAAGATGGTAAAGCAAAAAATAGAAGAGTTGATTTTAAATTAACTTACTAAGTAAAATATTTCTAACAAAAAAAGCGCTTCATTTATTTGAAGCGCTTTTTTTTATGTTCAAAAATTACAAACATTTTTGAAGTAAGGCTAGGTATTCTGACTGCGGGATTTCCTTCACTCCAAATTGTTTTAAATGCGCAGTAATAAATTGACAATCTAATAACCTTATATCAAATTGTAACATCCACTCGACTAAAAATACGAGGGCCAATTTACTTGCATTGGTCACTGTATGAAACATGCTTTCACCAAAAAAAACCTTTCCCATGGCCACCCCATATAGACCGCCAATCAACACATCACCATCCCAAACCTCAAAGCTATAACCATAGCCCATTTCATTTAGTCCACAGTACACTTCAATAATCTCCTCCGAAATCCAGGTTTCTTCGCGTTTTGCGCATGCACGCATGGTGCCCTCAAAATCTCTATTAATATGGTATTGGTAATTCCCCTTTTTATACTCCCGTCTAAGATTTTTAGGACACTTAAATTCAGATAGCAATAGTATGCCCCTCAATTCAGGTTCATACCAATAGATGGCATTGTCTTCGTCAGGCTCTGCCATCGGAAATATGCCATTGGCATAACCATGCAATACCTGATGTGCATTAAGCATATTTTAAAAATATAAACGCAATTATAGCATCATCTCAACGCTGCTCAGCGCTTGAAATGCTTTTACCCTTGTATTTAACTGGTCTTCAGTAATGGATAAAATATTTTCAGTTCCAAATTTTTCAACACAGAAACTAGCCATCGCACTACCATAAATAATCGCTCGTTTCATGTTTTCAAAACTAATATCACCGGTTTTAGCAAGCCAGCCGATGAATCCACCAGCAAATGTATCACCTGCTCCTGTTGGATCAAATACATCTTCTAATAGCATTGCAGGGGCAAAAAAGACTTGGTCTTTATGAAACAACAAAGCACCATGTTCACCTTTTTTTATGATTAA
>CANFUB010000193.1 GCA_947450015.1 Bacteroidota bacterium
AAAATCAGAAATGGATGATACTTTTGCAATACAAACTGTAGGGTTAAAGAACTCAGGACTTTTTAGCAAATTTTATTTTGTAAATAGATTAAATAAATGGTATTTAAAAAGATATGAAGAATCTGTAAATTAAACGAAATAAAATTAATTAATATTTCAATTAAACATCCATAGTAGGAGGTAATTCAATGAGAAATCTTATCAGGCAAAGCAGCTCCAATTCTTTTTCACAATCAGCAATAAAATTGTAAACAATAGGATATTCAGCAAACCCATGTAAAGCTGTTGACACTTCTGCAATATTAATATTATTATCTTCAATTGTGTAAAGTGGATTTTTAATGTAGTGTCTTCGTAAATTAAACTTATGTTCTTCCTTTAATAAATAATATTCTGAGGAATATTTAATTAATTCTACTTTAAAAGTTAGGTTTTGTTTAGAAATTGAAAGATACTTTCTAAAAAAAAAGATATCATAAGTAGATTCCAATATTACTTCATTCGCAATAAAAAATGTTGAAGTCAATTTACCAAGAAAATTAAATTTCCGTTTAACATTTAAATATAAAATGTCATTTTGATATACTTCTATATCATCATTATATTGTTTTACAATAAACATTTTCAATAATTAAAACCAAGCTTTAATTTCAAATCAATTCCAAGTATTAATTTTGCTCCTGCTCCAATATCTAATCCATAAAAACCCTTCCCTTTGGTAGTTCCGATATTGGCGCTTGCTTTTACTTGAGTTGCAATAATATTGTCTACAATTTTCAATTTAGGGCCAAAACTTTTGAAAGGTACATTAACTGTCCAGTCGTGCACATCTGAATCCTGCACCATTCTTGGTCCGTAATATCCATCAGAATACAAAAATGTGTAATCATATTTGCCACCAATTCGCAGTTTGTCATTTAGTATTTTTGCTTCTACCCCAATGAAATTGTGTACTCTATTCTCTGACAATCCTGCTGCACCTTGCATTTTTGCTAAATCATATTTTGCTTCAGCTATATCAAAGGTTGCTACGCCTGCCTCTGCCTTACCTTGAATACCCCAAAGCGTAGCAGAAGCACCAATCTGCACTCCGACTGAAAACTTAGCTTTCCCTTCAGCTGTAAACTCAGATTTTTCAACGAAATCACCAACCGCATCTGATGTATTTGTTACTGTTTTGTTTTCCCATCCAAACTTCCTTTGATAAGTCGTCCCAGCGGAATAATTGCCATTATATTTAACTTTTTTTCCGACAAACCATTCACCAGAGTGCTTTTCATCTTTAACTCCTGCTTGTCTAACTTCACCACCTCCTCCATGTAAAAAGTTATAAAATTTAGCGCCAAATTTTGTTTTAAAGTCACCTCGAGGATCAAGATAATATATTGGATTATTGCCATTTACAACATATTCATTTTCGTCTGTCATAGCAATTGGGTCTAAATTCCATCGTCTTCCAATGTTCGAATTGTATTCCCAAAACTCAGCTGTAAAGTGCCCTAACCCAATCTCATCTTCCTTTTCTTGTTTATTATATCCATACCTGTACCCCTTGTCGAATATACTGCAAACTGTAGTATATTCAAAACTACTGTATCCTATGCTGCTACTTTGTCTTCGGGTACTTTGAAAATGCATTAATTCGGGAATTTATTTGATTTTTGGATACATTTGAAAAGAATATTGAATGAGTGATATTTATTCAAATATAAAATATTATTAATCGGAATTGTTGAAATTTATTTGAACAAAATATCCTTATTAACTCAATAACCAATAACCCACACCCTACTTCTTCTTATAAAAATCGCCCAAATTGCATTGTAGGCTGAATTGATTGGCATTATAACCGGGGAACAAAGAGGCACTGCCGTAATTGATGATGAATTTGCTGACCTTAAAACCAAGGCCCCAGCTGAAGCCAGTGGTGCCGCGCTTTTGCTCGGGTGATGCTTCTTTTCTGCGCATGTGGTTATAACCAAAACGCACCACAAAATGTTTCGATAAATTTAACTCACCACCCAAGGTTAAATGCCTGAGGATATTATCACCCATGGTCATTTTAATAATTTTGATATTGCCGTTTTCATCTTTAATAGTCGATGCATAACTATAGCGCATATCAGGTTTTTGCAAATCGTGAATTACTAAGTTATAACGGAAAGGTAAATATTTTAAACGCTTGCCAATGGCAATGTCAACCGCAAATGGCAAAGGCTGACGGCTAGTGCCGCTATAAGGAATGGCTTGAAAGCCTATGTTTTTTGCAAAGCCTGTAATGCATAAATTATTGGCGGTATCATCGTAAATAGCAGAAAGGTTAGTTGAAAGACCATTGCTAACAAAGGATTCATAAATAGAGTAAATATAATTGAAAGAAGCCCCTACTTTGAATTTGTCATTCAATGCTTTGCCATAGCCCAATTGAAAACATTGGTCTTTTACGGTAAACACACCTGTCGAAATACCATTGGGCAAATACCCATCGAATTTACCATAGTCGAGGTACATCACAGAAGCCGCTAGAGTCCCTTTGTTTTTGAGGGTGCGCGCATAACTAAAATAACCCGATTTAATGTCTGATACGTAATTGTTATAACTTACAAATGCATTGTTGTGCATAGTAGGGTTGAGGGCAGCTGGGTTTTGCCAAGCCACACTTAAATCTTTATCGATGGCCGAAATGGAATTGGTGCCTAATGCCAAACTGCGGGCCGAAGGGTTCATGTTTAAAAAGGCATAGGTACTTTTTCCGGCCAGTTGAGCGTGCAGTTTAACACTGCTCAAGACAATAATAAAGGATAGCAAAAAGTATTTCATTCGTTATGCAAATTAATGCAATTTGATTTGTTTTATTGTGCTGCGCTTATATTATTACAAAAATATGGCGAAGGGAAGGAGGGTTGCCACAGATTCACAGAATATAATGATATATAGTAGGACACAGATTTTCGTTTACTAAAAGGTTGGTAATTTTAAAACTTAATAAGAGGAATGAAAATGGTTTTTATCTGTGAATCTGTGGCGTATTAACCTATAGCGCAGGCAATATAAGAAATCACCATGCCGCCAATGATGAAGATCCATTTCTTCATGCCTTCTTTTTTCCAAATAGAATTTTCGAAAACAATGGTGGTACTGATGTGTAAGAAAGTACCGGCAATAATGGCTGTTATAATCTGAGATAAGTTTTCGGAAATCATGGATTCTGAATGCACAAATACCCCAATAAAATATCCAATAGGTGAGGACAAGGTGTAAATGATTAATAACAATAATTTAGTATTTCTGACTGTTAATTTTTGATTCAATAAAATCGATAATGAGAAGGCAGCTGGTACTTCGTGAAGCGAAATGCCAATGATCATGCCCGATAAGGCCGATGGGTTAATGTAGTTGTTAAGTCCTGCAGAATAGCCTTCGAAAAAGGCATGTAAAAACAAGCCGATGTACAACACCATGATATTCTTCGGCACATCGTGCGAATGGATATGCCCATGTCCAACACCACCCGTAAATTTTTCGAGTCCCACTTGAATAAAAAAACCAAAGGCCAACCACAAGCCCGCTTGTTTGATATTGTTAAACAGCTCAGGCATCAAGCCAAACAAAGCGATACCCAATAAAAATGAACCACTAAATAAAACGGAGTAGCCAATAAATCGGTGACTCTTAATTTTTAATTTAAAATTTAATAGTACCCCTATAAAAGGACCAATGAACAGTATTAATAAAGGGATAATCAGTGCCATTGCATTTTCGAATTGGTAAAGCGGTATAATTTTAAACAGATAAAACCAATAAGGGCACCTAAGGCACCACCAACCAGCACATCTGTTGGGTAATGCACCCCGCAATAAACGCGACTATAGGCAATGCTGGCGGCCCACAGCAGCCATAAGGCAGTCAAGGTTTTTTTATGCATTCCAAAAATGCCAATGAAGAAGATAGCGATGGCAAAATGATTGGCGGCATGCGATGAAGGCATACTGCCAGTTTCATGGCAGGGGTCGAGCACCCTTGGACTTAAGGCTAATACATGACAAGGACGTTCGCGTTTTATCAAAGGTTTCATGAAGCCACTGGTTAGGCGGTCGGCCATCACAACAGATAAAGCCGCAAAAAATAAAATTAGTAAACTTTGTTTACCAAATTGTTTGTACAGAAAAAAAATAACAACTGCATAAAGTGGTATCCAAAACAATTTATCAGAGAATTTTACCATTAAAAAATCCAACCAATCGGCCGTTAATTGCTGATTGATGAGGTGGTAAAAGTAGGTATCGAAGGCATTGTTCATAGTGGCTTAGAAATTAAAATTAAGCGTTTCGATTGAGAGGGGTCGTAGGCACCTAATTGGTAATCGCCAAATGTATGGGTGATTTTTAATCCCGCTTGTTCGTACATGGCTTCAAAATCAGAAAGGATAAATAAATCTACCACTTCGCAAAATTGATAATGTTCGCCTTGGTCATTGAATTCAATGGTCTTGATAATTTTCTTCTCTTTTATTTCTTTGGTAATTTTAAAAAGAATGCCGCCGGTATTAATTTCATGGTGACTAACCATTTGATTGATGACACAGGGTGCGTTAAAATAATCTTGTACAAAGCAGCCATGCGCTTTCAGATTGTCTTTTACGGCCGTTAGGGTGGCGATATTATCGTCTGGGTTAGCAAAATAACCAAAACTCGTAAAAAGATTAAAGACATAGTCGAAGTTCATTTTTTTGTAAACTTTTCGCATGTCGTGCACTTCAAAATTTAAATTATCAGATGCAAAGGTTTGGGCTGCTTTAATGCTTTCTTCGCTCAGGTCTATACCGGTTACAACTAATCCATGGTTAGCCAACTGTTTGGAGTGTCGGCCTTTGCCGCAAGCCAAGTCGAGCGCATATTGATGGTTTTTAAATGCCAATAAATTGGCCAAATTATCGATAAACAAGGCTGCTTCTGCATCGTTATGTTGACCATATAAAATATGATAATAGGGTGAATTGAACCAATCTTTATACCAAGCCATAGAAATTTGAGTTGCAAAATAAATCTAAAATGCGCTTATATTTGTATTAATTATGAATAAGTTAAAATTTTTATACATTGTTGTCATTGCTACTGTCGTATTTGTGGCTTGTAAAAAGAAGGATGATCCCAAGGAAGAACCTAAGAACAATACCCCAACTGTTTCTGCACAAACCTATCTATCGGATACCACTTGGAAAATAACAGCTTTAACCGCAGATGGCTTAGGCGATGTTTGGAACAATGCCTTATTGGTAAAGACTTGCAACAAAGACAATACCTATTATTTTAAATTAAGCAATATTTTAACCTCTTATGATACCCCAAATAAGTGCAGTGCAACCGATCCTGATTCAACCAGCGGTCCTTACAAATTAATTGATAGCGATAAAAAAATGTACTTAGACTTAACAGTAGGCACCATTCAAATTCAAGATACCAC
>CANFUB010000194.1 GCA_947450015.1 Bacteroidota bacterium
TCAAACTCTTCATTGTAAAAAATTTTGAATCTCTGACTGTTACTCAAAGTATATATTTTGAGGTCCGCTATTTCTTCTCTTTAAACTTCAAAGAACTTTCCTTTTTCTAAAAGGGACTGCAAAGGTAAGATTAGTTTTCACATTTCCAAAAATTATTTTAAAAACTTTTAAGGGTTAAAAAAATGATGTTTGTTATGGGCTTTTCTTAGTGTGCAACTCCTTTTTAAGAGGGGTGCAAAAGTAAGGAAAGTTTTTACATTACCAAACTATTTCCGAAATATTATCAAAATAGTTTTAAATAAATCTTTTGGATGAATGAATACCCAGAATATGCTTACCAATATTAGAGATAGTCAATTCAACCACTTACTACCTGTTGAAAGCAATTAAAGACTTATTATGTATGGCTAAAAAGAAGCTTAATTATCTGCACTTATATAAATCTATAGATTTTTTATCTATATTCTTTTGTTATTGCAGATATTTATATACATTTGCTAAAATTGTATGCATCTTTACAAGGCTTTATATCAAAGACATCTTTATACGCAGCAGGCCTATCGCTTGACGCGTATACCCTTGTTAAGGACAGGCATTGAGCTAAATGCCAAAATGCAGACATTGCATACCATTCAAAATTTGAAAATACCAGATACGCAAAAGCATTTGGATAAAGATAATACATGGGCTGTTCCGAATGGCCCCGAAAACAAACATATGCTTGTGCACAAAAGTATGTGTGGTCAATTCGTTTCTACAGCTTTTTGCAGAATGGCCGTTGAGCGATTTATGAAAGTTGAAAAATTGGGTTCGACAAATGAATTCGGGGACACTAAAATTAATTCGTTTGCTGTATGTGATTGATATCAACGGAACAGCTGTACATGTAGGTAGTTTTATAATTATATTCGGGCGTTAGGCCTCCATTTTATCAAGAAACTGAATCGGTTCTTTCGCATAAAGAAACATAAGGTCAAGATAAATTGGAGGTACCGAATATTTCTTTTGATGCAATTTTAAAAGCATCATGTATTGCACAAGATTGGCAGGTTCTAATCCTTGCTTACCAAATGGTAAGCCGTTTCGTCTTTGATAACACCCAATACAATATTGCTGTGGTACTGCCCTATGTTAGGAATATCGGCCAATTTATTGGTTAAGAATTTGCTATAAGATTCAATGTCTTCTGCGGCAATTTTTACCATGTAATCGTATACACCAGACAAACCTATTACTTCCATTACCTCTGGAAACTTGGCAATGGTTTTTTCGAAACTCAACAAGGCCGCTTTTGATTGCTCCTTTAATGTGATGTTGCAATAAGCAAAAAGCTTGATGCCAATTTTAGAAGGATCGAGAATGGTGACTCTACTTTTAATAATCCCCTCCTCTTCCATAATGCGTATGCGTTCGTAGGTTGGACTGTAAGTCAAGCCAATTTTTTTTGCAATGTCTTTATACGAAACCGTGCAATCCTTTTGCAAAATATTCAAAATTTTTATGTCTATGTGATCCATAACTTAAAGTAAAAATTACTAACGCCTATTGTTTCGATTCTTAACTACTCATCACACTGCCGCAATTAATGTCCATTACTTGACCAGTAATAGCAGTTTGCTTTAATAAATAATGAACTAAATCCGCAATCTCTTCGGGTTCGGCCATGCGTCCCAAGGGTACGCTTTGCATGGCTATTTTATGGAACTCATCGTATTCTAAGCCTAATCCTTTGGCTATGCCTTCCATGCCTTCTTTGGCCATGGTGGTGTTTACCCAACCTGGACTGATGGCATTCACTAAAATATGATCGTCGGCTAACTCCATGGCCCAACTGCGCATTAATCCCAACAGTCCTGCTTTTGAAGCACAATATGCTGTATAATGTTTAACACCTAAACGGGCCAAAACACTAGAGGTTAGGAGGATGTGTTTATGAGGACTTTTGCTTTCTTTTAATTGCGGTAAAAATGAATTGACAAACCAATAGGTACCACTTAAATTGGTATCGATAATTTCGTTCCAACGGTCGCCTTCGCCATAATGGTTTTCGCCACCAACACCTGCGTTGGCGATGATACCATCGATGTGCATACCACTTAGTATGTTTGAAACTTCATCGCAATTGTCTTTCTTTCGTATATCGGTAGCCACCACCAAATGGTTTCCCTTTGGCAATAATTTTAAAGTTTCTTCGAGTTTTACTTCGTTGCGACCGGCCAGCACGATGCCCGCACCTTCGTTGGCTAATTTAATTGCAATAGCACGTCCTATCCCACTGCCTGCACCACTTAAGATATACCGTTTGTCTTTCATATTAATGCATGCAATATAATAGAATAAATTAAAGCGCAAACAAAATCTTGGCTATTTTTGATGAACACCTTAAAAGTTAGGGTCACAATTTTTAACAGGACCCAAAAAAAGAATTTATTTCCTAGAATTTAAGAAAGCCACTTTGCTTAATTTAATCGATATCTGGCAAATGAAACTTAAGCAAGTTATCGATTGGTTTTTTAATTACAACACCAACATGTGCGCCATATTCAGCGGCCACTTCTTTTAGTTGATCTTCAAAAATAAAAGCGATAGAGCCTACAAAATTAACTGGCAAGGTTTGGTAATTTTCGTATTTGGTAATATGCGTTTTGAAAAACACATGGAAACACTCTTTTACTAGTTCTTGCAAGAAAGGATGTGTTTTACGGTCTTGTATAAAACGTGCAAATCCTGCTAAATAACGGTTGGCGCCTTCTTTGCCATATACATTTTCTACAATATTGGTTTTATTAATGCCCATTTCAATTAGCTCGTTTCTTAAATCAGCAGGCATTTCATTGTATAAATATTTTCGCAATAAAGTCTTTCCTAAATGACTGCCACTGCCATCATCGCCTAAGATATACCCCATACCAAATACAGGTATTTGTGGCATTACTTCCGAACCATTCCACAAACAAACATTGCTCCCTGTACCTAAAATACAAGCGATTCCCTCTTTGTTACCGCAAGTGGCAATGGCACTGCCCTTGATATCGTGGTCGACCATGCTTTTGGCATCAGGAAAAACAATGGCAAGTGCATTTTTTACCCTTGCAATCTCTTCGGTACTGCGGCAACCTGCGCCATAAAAATATATTTTAGTAATGATTTTAATATCATCGCTAGTAAAGGTGTTTTTTAAAGTTTCAACAATAAAATCTTGGGTACAAAAAGTTGGGTTTAAACCTACACACTCGAATCTGGTATTTACATCTGCACCGTTAGATAACCACCAATCTGTTTTTGAACTTCCACTGTCTGCTACTAAAATCATAATTTAAAAATATAAAATGCGAATGTAGGAGAAATATTATTGATTTGATAATTTGGTAATTTGATAATTTTTTAAATCCTTTTTATTGTTTTATTAAAGGCATTAGTGAAACTTCGTTTTGGTAATTTATTAATCTCTTTGATTGTTTTTCAAAGGCAATAATAAAACTCGTTTGGATAATTATGTGATAATTGGACTTTTGGATTTAATACACCATTCCATATTATCTAGAATTCTGCTTTGTTGACCCCCATGCCGAACAAGGCGAAGTCGTATTTAACGGGATCATTCGCATCGAATGCCCTTAGTTTATTGGTGAGTTGAATGGCGGTTTTCCAATCGCTTTTCGGATTTTTTAGCAGTCCCAATTCGGTGGCAACCCTTATGACATGCAAATCTAAAGGGCAAATGAGTTGATGGGGTTGAATGTTTTTCCAAATACCAAAGTCGACCCCTCTCCCATCGGCTCTCACCATCCAACGCAAAAACATATTGATTCTTTTGCATGCACTACCCGCTGCAGGATGCGCAATGTGCTTTGTGGTTCGGGGTACAAAGGCTTCTGAATTTTCGTACAAATTTCTAAATCCGTTCAAAGCCTTTTCAACCGTTTTGTCTTTTGCGCTTAAATGATTGGCAAATGCTGGTTCTAAAGAATCGTATTGGGCATAGATGATTTTAAGAAAAGCGATGAATGACAATAAATCTGTATCATTAAAAGTGCGGTGTACAAATTGCTCACAACGTTTTAAATCTGTCGCTTGGTGGTGCAATATAAAATCATGTGGTGCGCCATCCATTATTTGAATTAACTTTTTACAATTATTGATAATGGTGATTCGTTGTCCCCAAGCCAATATGGCGGCCAAGAACCCCATGATTTCTATGTCTTGCTTTTTTGTAAATAGGTGTGGAATTTGAACAGGGTCGTTCTGAATAAAACCCAGTTGGTTGTATTCTAAATAAAAATGATCGAGCTTTTGTTGAATTGCAACACTAGCTTTGGTATGCTTTGCCATATTAAAGCTTAAGGTGCATAGACCGGCAATTGTGTATTAACATTACTTACATTAAAGTACTTTTTCTGACTTGTATAATAACGCAATACCACACCAGATTTTGAATTTATTGGAACCTTTGCTTCGGGACTGCTACTAAATTGCAAACCAGTATTGTTATTACCATTGTCGCTCGCCTGCACAATTGTAAAATTCAATTTTACGAGTTGCCCTTTTTTAACCTTTTTAGTTTTCAATTGATATGACGTATCGGAGCTTATTAATAAGGAAGTAATGCGACCATCTGCAAAAGCAGAATCGCAGGCGAGGGTAAAACTGCGTTGCGCTTTTAAGGTAATTTGATATTGTGTATAGGTAGGACTGCCAGCAGCGCCTCCCATGGTGACCATTTTGGTGGCACTTACCAATTTAAAATCTACAATGGCTTTAGTGCTAGTAAAGGCACATAAACCAAGTACAACTAGAATAGTTAGAATTAACGAAAAGCGTTTCATAATGTTATATCTATTGCAAAGGTAATACCAAATCAATGGTGGTAACCTGTATTTTTTATGATGGTAAAGGCCCTGAAAATTTGTTCAGCCAAAATCACGCGCACCATTTGGTGATTGAAAGTCATGGCCGACAAGGCGATGCTCTCTCCTTTTTGTTTTATTGAAGTATGTAAGCCATATGAACCACCGATTACAAATACCAATTTTGAATACTCAGTGGTTTTGCGGTTCATATAATTTGCAAAATCAGTTGAGTTCATTTGTTTACCGATTTCATCTAAAAAAATGAGTGCTGCTTTGGGTGGTAAGGAAGCGCCTATTAACTCTGCTTCTGCTTCCTTTAATTTATCGACTGGCAGTTTATTGCTATTCTTAACATCTGGCAATTCTATCCAATCGACTTTGCAGTGCTTTAACAACAAGGTGGAATATTTTTCGATGCCTTGCTTCACATAGGCTTCGTTGGTTTTCCCAATACTAATGATGGTGATGCTTAGCATATTTTAGGCAATAGGGTTCAAAATTAATGGAAAGGTAGAACCCTATTAACGATTAACCAATAACCAATATTAATTATTGCCGCCAAGGATAGACAATAACTCATCTAATTTAGGTGTCAATATAATTTCA
>CANFUB010000195.1 GCA_947450015.1 Bacteroidota bacterium
AACATGTTTTGAAACATTTTAAAGGGTATTACTTCTTGAATACCTACCCTAATCCGAATGGATGGGTGGTTAATAAATTAGAACTCTCTAAAGGCAAGATAGAAATTAGCAGTGTTTCAAATGGACAAGATCTCGAGAATTTAAAAGCCATTGCCGAATCTTCTGCAGATACCATAGCGCCCTATAAATTCAAATTAAGCAAACATCAGTTTAGGAAATTTATTAAGCAAGATGGTTTTTCTTATGGCGAGGTGTTCAACAAAATCTGAGGACAGTCTTCCTTTTTTTCAATCATTATCAAATATTTTTAAAATTTATTTTGCGAAACCGAATAGTTGCATATATATTTGCAACCGATTAGTTTCATAAAATGAGAAGAGATGTTTTTCAAGCCATAGCAGATCCTACCAGAAGGGCAATTTTATTGCTTATCGCGGCCCATGCCATGACACCCAATGCCATAGCCGAACATTTTGATAGTACTAGGCAAGCGGTCTCCAAACATTTAAAAATTTTAACCGAATGCGAATTGTTAAAACAGAAGTTTACAGGTCGCGAAATTTATTATGAAGTAAATGCCAATAAAATGAAAGACATCGATAAATGGTTAGCACAATTTAGAAAAATTTGGGAAACCCGCTTCTCACAATTGGATGCAGTGTTAGCACAATTAAAACAAGATAAAAAAAAATAGGAAGTCATTAACTACAAATAAAGACATATGAACAGTCATTTACAATTTGATTTTACCGTTAACAAAACCAACAACACGGTGAACGTAAAAAGAGCGTTTGCCGCATCGTGCGACTTGGTATGGGCCGCATGGACCCAAGCCGAACTACTCGACCAGTGGTGGGCACCAAAGCCTTATCAAACCAAAACAAAATCCATGGATTTTAGGGTAGGCGGCACTTGGTTGTATGCCATGTACAGTCCCGAAAACCAGGCCCATTGGTGCCGTGCCGATTATTTGAAAATTGAGGATCAAAAAATGTATTCGGCCATCGATGCCTTTTGCGATGAAAATGGCGTAATGAACTCTGATTTTCCGCGCTCTACTTGGACCAATGTATTTATTTCGCAAGGTGATAAAACAATGGTTGATATTACCATTGCCTATCAATCTTTAAATGATCTTGAAAAAATTATTGAGCTTGGCTTTAAAGAAGGCTTTACCATGGCCATGGGTAACCTCGATCAATACTTTGAAGCAAAGTTTAAATTAAGAGCTGAATTGCGCACCAATAATAAGGCCCGCGTATGTACCTACCTTAATTTTCCAGGCAATACGGAAGCGGCCATGTTGTTTTATAAAAGTGTATTTAAAACAGAATTCAATGGCGCAGGGATTCAGCGATTTGGTGATATACCTGCTGATGCTTCTCAACCCCCAATGGACGAGGTCATCAAGAACATGGTATTGCATGTAGAATTGCCAACCTTGGGCAACCATGTTTTAATGGCTACCGATGCCCCAAAAGAAATGGGTTTTACCTTAACCCAAGGCAACAACATGCACATTTCGTTAGAGCCCGAAACCCGCCAAGAGACTGAACGTTTGTTTAACGAACTGTCAGCCGGTGGCATAATCACCATGCCATTAGAAGACATGTTTTTTGGTTCATATTACGGATCATTTACCGATCGCTATGGCATCAATTGGATGCTCAATTTTGTGAATCCAAAATCCTAGGAGGCTAAATTGTTATTGAAAAAAAACCATTGCGGTGTGAACGCAATGGTTTTTTTGTTTTATGAAAATATAGTTAACTTTGTGTAAATGAACAGGTATTGTGGCATAAAATATGCTTCAATAGCAACTAAAACTAGTATTATAAAACGCTATGTATAAAGAAACACAAAGGTTTAAGCAAGCTTGGATTTGGGTTATTTTAAGTTTGGCAGGCCTATTCATCCTTGGCTTTTTTGGATATGATATTTATGAACAGATAGTGCTTAAGAAAAAGCTAAGCAACAATCCTGTTAGCGACACTGAATTAATCGTTATTTTTATCCTCGTCTTTCTATTTTTTCTATTTTTAATAGCCCTATTTGCATTTGCAAGATTAACGACAGTAATCGATAAAACTGGCATTCAGTTTAGGTTCTTCCCATTCCATATGCGGTATAAACAATACACCTGGGATCAAGTTGCCAAATATGAATTAATTGGTTACCACCCAATAAAGGATTACGGTGGTTGGGGTATACGTTTTGGAAAAATGGGAAAGGCCTATACGGTCTCTGGAAACAAGGGTCTACAAGTGCATCTTAAATCAGGTAAACGCTTTTTATTAGGTACACAGAATGTCGAAGACGTTAAAACGTATTTAAGTCAGCATGTCAAGCATTCACATTAACTGATTTGAATTCTTTCAGCACCCTGTAAATTGTAGCCGAACTAATGTCTAAAATTTTAGCAACCGTAGGTATATCGTCACCATGCTTTTTCAGCATGATAGAAATAATCTCGTAATTGTATTGACGCATGGTTTTTTCTTCAGTCACTACTTGGGTGAGGGTGTCGGCATGTTGGAAGATGATATTTTCGGCTTCAATCTCAAGTCCATCTGCCAATACTATGGCCACCTCAATCACCGATTTTAATTCTCGCACATTACCAGGAAATGGATAGGTGAGCAGTTTTTTGCATGCATCTTCTTTTAAATTTTTTACTTGCATTTTATTGGCTTTGCAAAACTCTTCAATGCATTTTTTAGCAATGAAAATAACGTCTTTGTCGCGCTCGTGCAAAGGCGGTAAATGGATATTTAGTCCCATTATACGGAAAAACAAGTCTTCTCTAAACCGCTTTTGTTCAACAAGTTTTTTAAGGTTTTCGTGGGTGGCAATAATTAATTTACAATCTATTTTTTGAGGGGTGCTGCTGCCCAAAGGGGTTACTTCGCGTTCTTGCAAAACACGCAATAATTTAGATTGCATGGATAAATCCATTTCTGCAATTTCATCTAAGAAAATGGTACCTGAATTGGCTTCTAAAAATTTGCCTTTTCTTTTTTCATTGGCGCCAGTAAAAGCGCCCTTTTCGTAGCCGAACAATTCACTCTCTACCAATTCTTTTGGAATGGCAGCCATGTTTACGGCAATGAAGGGTTTGTTTTTCCTTTCTGAATTGTAATGAATGGCTTTGGCCACCAATTCTTTTCCTGTGCCAGTGTCGCCAGTAATAGAAACATTGATATTAGAGGCACAGGCTTTTTGCAAAACACTGAACACTTTTTTCATTGCCTCGCTTTGCCCTATAATCGAATTAGAAAAATTGAATTTTTGTTCAACCTCTTCTTGCAAATATTCAATGCGTTTTTCTAAATGGCTACGCTTAATAATGTTGTTAATATTGTTGAGCAAGCGGCTATTTAAGTCGGTGTTCTTGATCAGGTAGTCGTAGGCCCCTTGTTTGAGCAGTTCAACCGCCACCTCTATTTCATTTTGTTCGGAAATAATGATCACCTCTGTGCTCGGATTAATGGCTTTGATTTGTTGCAATAACATGGAGCCATTAATGTCTGGCAAACGGTAGTCGAGTGTAATCACATCGGGCTTTTCGTGGAGTGCCTTTAAAACGTCTGCGCCATTAAAAAAAGACTTTACTTCAATGTCTGGATTTTGTGTAAGACAATGCACAAGCATTTTGTTAAACCATTCATTGTCCTCGACTACAAAAACTTTATAATTCTTCGATGTGGTCATGCTAATTACAAATTTAATCGACAAAATGAAAGTTGCCTAAGCATTTTTCATATAATCTTGAATTAAGGTGGTGAGGGTATTAAATTCTGCTTTGAATCGGTTAAATTGGTGGTTAATCATGTCAATGTTTTTATCGACCTTAGGCTCGGTATAAACCTCAATTTGTTTAATGAGATCGTACAACTCTGTGGCATAAATATACTTAAGTGGCGAAGCAATGCGATGCGCTGTTTGGTTAATGGTTTCCCAATCTTTGTTTACTAAGGCATCTTCAATTTCTAAAAGGCCCTTTTGCGTTGAATTGATAAGCGTATTGAGCATATCATTTATAAAGTGAACATCTGACCCCGATTGGCGCTGCAAGTCGCTTAAATCGAAATGCTGAGAGGCTTGTGTTTCGTTCATTTCGAAAGGCATTGTTTCCAATGGCAAAGGGTGGTCGCCCTTGTCTAATACTTTAAAAAGTAAATTTAACAATTCTATTTCTTTAAAAGGTTTCTCTAAAAATGAAGTAACCCCAATGCCATGTAAAAAATTAAAGTGCTCATTCGTAATGGCGGCAGACAGGGCAATGATTGGAATGTTTTTAATGGCAAAATCCTCCGAAGTGCGTATGCGCTGACTGGTTTCAAGGCCATTTAATTCCGGCATTTTCAAATCCATGAGGATACAATCAAATTGTTCTTTTTCAAGTAAGTTAAGTACTTCCTCCCCGTTGACGGCTTCGTATGGGATGACATTGTATTTTTCTAAAATATTGTGCAAGAGCACGCGGTTAAAGGGCTCATCATCGGCAATCAATATTTTTTTGCCATTCAAAAATTGGCGGTCGCTCATAAACCTGTTTTCCTTGGCCAAATCCAATTCTGTGCCTCCTCTGAATGGGATGTAAATGGTAACTGTTGTGCCTTTGTTCAAAGTGCTTTCAACACTTATTTGACCGTTGTATAGCTCAACGAGCATTTTGGTAATGTTTAATCCCAGACCCGAACTACCAGCTTTGCTAAAATTCGAATTATCGGCCATGTGGTATTCTTTAAAAATCTGACTGAGCTCTTCTTTTGCAATGCCAATACCACTGTCTTGAACAGTAATCTTTACTAAATAAACATTGTTTTCTTCAGGTATTACACTTGCCTTAACATCGATACTGCCTTCATGCGTATATTTAATGGCGTTACCAATGATATTAAGCAATATCTGCCTTAAGCGATACGTATCGCCAATCAAAACAGGTGGCATTTTTTCGTCAATATCGCAGGATAAGAGTAAGTGCTTTTCGGCTAATAAGGGTTGCACAATCTCGATGGTTTGATATATGACATGGTGAATTTTCATGCCTTTAAAGTCGAGGGTTAACTTACCTGCATTGAGTTTAGAAAAATCGAGTATATCATTGATAATGTTTAAAACGTGGGTAATTGATTTTTGAATAATACCGATTTGTCTTTTTTGAATCACAGTTAAATTAGAGGCTTGTAGCTGGTCGACAAATCCTGAAATGGCATTCATCGGAGTTCTAATTTCATGGCTCATGTTGGCCATAAACCGTTCTTTTAACAAGGTCATTTCTTCTGCTACCTCTTTCGAATCGGCTAAGTTTTTTCTAACCTCTGAAAGGCGTTTTATGTATCTAAAATAAACAATTGCTGCTAGAATTAAAAAGAGTGTAGTGCTAATGCCTAGCATTAAAATAGATTGATTGGCCTGTTTAATTTTTTTCTCTGAAACAATGCGTT
>CANFUB010000196.1 GCA_947450015.1 Bacteroidota bacterium
AAAAAAAGTATCTAAGATTAAGCCCGCTAAAAAAGAAACAACAATTAACCAGACATGCGACATGCGTGGTGGCAACAACAACAAAAACATCACCAGCACTTGTGGCTCGAAATAAACGCTGAATGAACCAGAAATATTGACATTGCTGATAACAAATAATTGCAACGCAATCAATAAAACATAGAGCCCTAAATATTTTAAAATGTCAAATATCATTGTGCTTTTTCCTTTAACTTTTTCTCTAATTCTTGAACCTCTTTGTTAAACAAATTTTTAACAACATACACGGTGCTGATACGTCCAAAATTAACTGCTAACTTTACTCTAATTTTATAAAAATCGTCCGTCGATTTGGTTTCAATTTTATCGACCGTACCAATTGGTATATTTTCTGGCAAATACTTTGAATAAGGACTGCTCACAATGTGATAACCCTTCTTTATCTGTTCGTACTTATTCACCTCTAAATAATCTACAAAATTGGGGTCGCGGCCCGACCAGTGAATGGTACCCTTGGCCAATTTCATTTCGTCTATTTTACAGCCCAGTTTGAATGTACTGTTTAAAACAGAGGTTACGATGCTATAGTTCTCGGATACTTCTATCACGCGCCCGATGACACCTTCAGGACAAAAGACACCCATGCCAGGTTCTAAACCCGAAGAACTGCCACGGTTAATGGTAATGTAATTGTTTTGAAGATTGATGGTATTGGTAATGACCTCAGCAGGAATGTATTCGTAACGTTGTTTGTAAACCGAATCATTGACAGTAAACACTTTTCTTGATTCTATCAGATAATTGTCCTTAAGCTGTCTTCTGAGTCTTAAGTTTTCGTTAGACAGGGCTTGGTTCTTATGGTACAAGTCGAAGTAATCGAAAATAGAATGGTTGGCTTCTTGTAACTTACCAGCTACTTTGCGTGTATTGCTAAAATAGAAAGCAGATTGGTAGCGGTTACTTCTAATAATTGAAATGAGGCAAAAAATCTCTAGGAATAAAAATAACAAGACATGAAGTTTGTTTTTTAAATACCGAAATATTGAGTTCATTCAAAAAAACCAATTACGAAGTCATTAAGAATTTAAATTTACCAATGTTTTTAAGGGCAATACCAGTTCCTCTTACCACAGCTCTTAGGGGATCTTCTGCCACATGAACAGGCAATTTAGTTTTAGCAGATAAACGCTTATCCAAACCTCTTAACAAAGCGCCACCGCCTGTTAAGTGAATACCAGTTTGATAAATATCGGCCGCCAATTCTGGAGGGGTGTTTTCTAAGGCTTTCAATACCGCTTCTTCTAATTTAACAATCGACTTGTCTAAAGCCAATGCAATTTCAGAATACGACACAAACACTTGTTTAGGAATACCCGTCATTAAATCTCTTCCGTATACTGCATAATCCTCTGGTGGATTATCTAATTCTGTTAGGGCTGAACCCACATTGATTTTAATTTTTTCTGCTGTACGCTCACCACATAGTAAATTGTGTTGACGTTTCATGTACTCGCTGATGTCCATGTTGAACTCATCGCCCGCAACACGAATTGATTGGTCGCAAACAATACCGCCCAATGCAATAACTGCAATTTCGCTGGTACCGCCTCCGATGTCAATTACCATGTTGCCCATAGGCTCGGTAACATCAATCCCAATACCTACCGCAGCCGCCATTGGCTCGTGTATCATGTAAACTTCTTTACCACCTGCACGGTCGGCACTATCTTTAACAGCTCTTTTTTCAACCTCGGTAATACCCGATGGTATGCAAATAACCATCTTCAATTGAGGAGAAAAAGACTTACCTGATTTATTGATTTTTTTAATCATTCCTCTGATCATGTGCTCAGCAGCATGAAAATCGGCAATTACACCATCTTTTAAGGGGCGAATGGTTTTAATATTATCGTTCTCTTTACCGAACATTTGCATGGCCTCGTGACCGATTGCAATGACCTTTCCAGTACTTCTTTCCATCGCAATAATTGAAGGCTCATCAACTACCACCTGATCTTTGTGAATAATCAAGGTATTGGCCGTTCCTAAATCTATTGCGAGTTCTTGTGTGAAAAAATTAAACCATCCCATTTTAACGCTGTAATATTATTAAATTATAATTCTAGCGCAAAATAACGATATTAAAGCGTATTATTTATCATTCCCAAAAAATATTTTTTCATTTTTTTTGAAATTTATTTGTTTGTTAAAAAAAATACAGACTATATTTGTTATAATAATTACAATTAAATTAAGATAAATCTGAGATGGAAAAGAAAAAACCTGGCCGCCCTTCTAAAAACGACTCGAGACGGGTCGAAATTTTAGAAAAAGCCGCGAACTGCTTCACACAGTTCGGCTTTAATAAGACAACCCTAGATGACATAGGGGATGCTTTGGGATTCAACAAAGCAGCACTTTATTACTATTTCAAAAACAAGGAAGAACTTTTTAGCAATGTGATGAAATACGAACTTGCTAGATTATGGGATAAATTGCGCGAAGAGACCAATGATACTAAGGGGTTTGAGAACAAAATGTTAAAATACCTTGAAATTAGAACCAATGGCTGGATTGCCTTGGTAAAATTGAACGGCTTATCGAAGGATAATTTAATAAATTTGAATGACACCTTCTCGAGCGCCATCATGTCCTTTAGAAGCAATGAAATACAATTTTTGAGCGATGTTATTGCTACTGAAAAAACCAAGCATTCGAACGCAGAAATTACCAAATTCCTCAACAATCTTTTAGATGTTCAAACTTATATCACAATGAGCGGCATTTTATTGGAAAGTATTGACACAGATGCCAAACGTTTGTCGGAGATAAAAGTAAAAAAGAATTTGGTGTTGATGTATTACCTCAATGCTTTAAAATCAGACAAATTGCCCGTTTAAGTGCATAAAAAAAGCCTTTAAAAAGGCTTGATTAAAAGAAAAAAAAGCAAGCCCACATCGCACCGCTCAACCTGCTGCCCTTGCTGTGTTCCCACCCTGGGGGAGTTCACAAGGAGCTGGTCGTGCAGACTTGCGGTGCAAAGGTATCGAAAAATTAATAGAAACAAAAACAAGATTTGGTTTTTGTTGACTAACAAAAGAAGGGACGCGATAAATCGCGTCCCTTCTTTTGTTTAATTATTTACTGCGAATGGCCTCCACAGGCACCAATCGACTTGCCCTGTAAGCAGGAATGATACCCGCTACCAATCCAATGAAAGTAGCAAATAAGAGGCCTTTAATGAAATTAGAGAAGGTAAGCAAGAATCGGAACGTTGATTCCATATTATGCGCTAGAAAATAATTGGCACCCATGGCCATTAACCAGGTTAACAAAATACCCAACAAGCCACCTACGATACTTAAAACAATGGCTTCTGTTAAAAATTGCACGAGTATAAATTCATTCTTGGCGCCTAAAGATTTTTGAATGCCAATTTGATTTGTTCTTTCTTTAACAGATACAAACATAATATTGGCCACACCAAAGCCTCCTACTAGCAAGGAGAACATGCCAATGATTAATCCAAAGGAACTCACACTCTTAAAAAAATCACCAATCGAATCGCTTAAAAAAGAAATTTTATTCAACGAAAAATTATCGTCTTCTACTGGCTTCAATCTGCGTATGCCACGCATAGTGCCTCGCAACTCCTCCGTTAATGCATCTATGGATACATTGTCTTTGGCCTTGATAATGATATTGCTATTACGACCAGCACCATCACCTGCCGCATAACGCAAAAATTTAATGGGCACCAATACATTGTCATCGAAATCGATGTTAATTATGTTATCGCCTTGGTTTTTTAATTGTCCAACTATTAATACCTGCTTGCCAAACACCGTTAATTTTTGCCCCACCACTACCTTCGATTCAGGGAATAAACTCTTGGCCACATTGGCACCTACCACTGCGATTGGCGCACCACTGTTATCTTCTAACTCGTTAAAGAAACGCCCATTTTCAATGTCCAATTCTTGAATCTTTGCAAACTCCGATGTATACCCGTTAATGCTTGCGCCTTCAATGCTATTCTTGCCTGCTTTAATGGTAGAACTTTCGCTCGATGTATACGAAATTGCCTCTATCATTTCGCTGATCGGCTGATCCTTTATTTGTTTAACTTCCTGCAATTGTATGTCTGGACGGTTTACAAATTTCCACCAAGGATAGTCGCTACCACCGCCAGCCCATTGCCATTTATCGACATACACCACATTCTTACCCAGAGACTGTACACTGCTTTTAATGTTGTACTCCAAAGAATCAACAATTGTAAACACTAGAATAATACAAAAGATACCAATGGCAATCCCTAACAAGGACAAGAAGGAACGCAACTTATTATTCACCAATGAATGCAGCGCCATAGAGATGCTCTCTCTCAATAATTGTATGCCGAGTAATATTTTCAAAAGATAAGGTTCAATTTTACAATGCTTTTTTTAAAACCTTGGGTCAATTTCGACCACCCTTTATTTTTAGCCTACTAAACTTCTTTTTTAGGCGGCATTAACAAACTTAACACAATGCTAACTGCCAAAATAGAAAAGATAACAATTAAGGAATGTACATTGGTAAATCCGATGTCGAAGAACCAATGTTCGAACAACATTTTAAATCCTATGAAGGCCAATAATACACCCAATCCGTATTGCAAATACGTAAACAAATGCATGACATTGTTCAATAAGAAAAACAAACTTCTTAAACCCATGATGGCAAAAATATTAGAGAAGAATACAATGTATGGATCTTTGGTGATGGCGAAGATGGCCGGCACACTGTCGACCGCAAAAATTAAATCGCTAAACTCAACTACCAACACCACAATGAACAAAGGCGTTAAATATTTTTTGCCATCTATTTTAGCGGTAAAATTGCCGCCTAAATAATCTTTTGAAACGGCAAAATATTTCGAAGTAAAACGCACGATGGGATGCTTCTCTACATCAATGCTTTCATCCATGTCTTTGCTAAATAAAATTTTAGCACCAGAGAATACCAAGAAGGCACCAAACAAATACAATATCCAACTGAATGACCCAATTAATGCAGCCCCAAAGAATATGAAAAGCATTCTCAAAACAATGGCCCCTAGCACACCCCAAAACAATACTTTTTTATAGTAAATTTCAGGTACAGAAAAGGAGGTAAAGATTAAGAGTATTACAAATAAATTATCAACTGATAAAGAGTACTCAATTAAATAACCGGTTAAAAAATCGAGGGCTATCCTATCGTTGTACAAACCCATGTTCGTAGCAAAATCGGGCGAAGCAAATTTCATATCAGGCTGATATTTGCCAGCAGTTTGCAACAGCGCTTCAGGTGTGTTGATGCCATGCATTAATGCACCGCCATATTGCTTTAATAAGAAATAAAATACCGCTGCAAAGCTCAC
>CANFUB010000197.1 GCA_947450015.1 Bacteroidota bacterium
AAAGTAACCTTAAACCGAACTGATAGCCTATCCAAGCGTGTTGGTTATACGTGCCGTTGTTATTCCAAATGGGTTTTGCACCATAGTTTTTAAAATAACCGTTATAGTGGTAGTCACGGGTATCGGCTATCATATGATTGAGTGAAGCAGAGCCAAATATTGAAACACCTTTTACCAATTGCCATTCTAGGCCTGCACTTAATCTGTTTTGCAAATTCAAATAATCGGATAAGAAATTGAGGGTTAAATGTTGTGATGTTAAATCAACAATTAAATGCAAGGGTTTGGCCAGTTTAATTGCAGTACCAATACCAAAACCATAACTCATTAAGGTATTTGAATCCTTAATGGGTAAATTGGTATTCATTAAAATAATACTGTAAAATTTGCGTGTACCTGAACGATAGGCGATGCCATAATTGTTTTCGTTTTTATTCAATTCAATTTGATGCAAGCCGGTTCTAATAAAATTAACCAAACCCAAGGTAATGCCTTCGGCCGAGTCGGCAATATTGATGATTCCAATTTGAAAGCCTCTTACTTTTTTAGCAATGTTTACAAAGCCAGCCAATTGTCCGCCATCCACTTCTTTGGCTACATTGATAAAGCCTGCCATCTGTAGGCCATTGATGTGTTTGCCATTGACGTTTACAAAGCCTGCCACTTGGGTTCCATTGAAATTTCTGCCATTGGCATTTACAAATCCAGCGACTTGTATACCATTAAAATCGCCACCATTCACATTCACAAATCCTGCCCCTTGGGCGCCATTAAAATCGCCACGGTTGATATTCAAAAATCCAGCCGCTTGAATGCCATTTGTATTTTTCAAGTTCATATTAAAAAAACCTGCTGCTTGAAATCCTTCATTTTCACCATGGTTGAAATTATAGAAACCTGCAAATTGGGCCCCATTAAGGTTGCCAAAATTATGGTTAAAAAAACCTGCGAATTGAGCGCCATCAACTGAACCACCAACCATGTTGCCAAAGCCTGCGAATTGTGCGCCATGCATGTTATGTTTAATAAAATTAAAGAAGCCACCAAATTCAGCCCCATCTACACCTCCGTTATAACCAACAAGTGCATTGATGGAAAGGCGATTGGTTACCAAGCCACTTAATCTGCCATTCGAACCTATGGGTGGTATCAAAGTAATTTGCCATTGTCTGTAAAACGAATCGCTGATATTTTTTTCAGTTAAACGTTGGTAACTATTAATAAACCATTTGCCCAATTGGGTTTCACTTACTTTAACATTTTTGAATGGCAGTCCTGCCCAAGCGATGGTTGTTTTATTAGAATCTAATTTTATTGTTTTAGTCGTATCAATTTCTGTCTGTGCGATGGTTTCAATAAGGGTATCGGTCTCAACAAAATTCTCGTCAACAATCTGATTCGCTTTGTTTTTCAAATTTATGTTTAGTTCTATTAAACCATTATTTGCAAAAGGAATTTGCACAGCAGTATCGGTATAACCTTGAATAGAATATTGAATCTTTAATTGGTTCTCCTTGCTAGTCACCGGTAATTCGAAATAACCAAAATCGCCCGACAAGGTACTGGCTAAACTTTGGCGTTCATATACACTTACATTGGCAATCCCATCGCCTGTTTTAAGGTCGCGTATATAGCCCGTAATCCGGTAATTGTACTTGCTTTGTTTTTCAGTATTACCCTGAATTTGGGTTGTGTTTTTAGGAATAATTTTGCGTTGCAAAATCAAGTGATTCCCAATTTGCTGATAAGTTACTTGCTCATTAAATAATTGATCGAGTACTTCTCTCACGGTTTTATTTTCGGCATGAATGGTCACATTTCTGTTCACCTTAATAGAAGTGCTGTAAGAAAAATTAAAGTTAGCGGTTTCAGAAATAATGTTCAACACCTTGGCCAGCGGTTGATTGGTAATTTTAACGGTTACTTTTCTATCTAGAATAGGCACTGCTGTTTGTGCATTCATTTGCCAGGCATGCCAAAGCAAAAGTATCAATACGATAAATTGTCTCATGGTGTGCAGCCCTTTCCTTTGATTAAAATAAATTTCTTATCGGCCGAGCGCTCAATTTCTAAATTTAAGGTAAGCGATAGAACATCTAATACCGTTTCGAGTTTATCATGATTGAATGAAGAAGTGATTCTGCAATTCTCTAGCGCTTTGTTTTCCAATTCTATGGTATACCCTTGGTAGTATTGATTAAGGTCGTTAACGACTTCCTTAAGCATTTTATTCTCGAATTTTAATGCGCCAGTTACATAACCAAACGTGTTATTAGATGGAGGCATTAATTTTTCCAATAACTGTGTTTTTCTGTTGTACTTAGCACCCATGCCAGCCGTTAAAAACAATGCACCTTTTGGGGTATTAAATTTCACTTTGCCTTCTCTCACCAAAACTTGCGTAAAGGCAGTGTTGGCGGTAATTTCGAATTCAGTTCCAACCACAGTAATAGTAGTATTTTCAGAAGCTATTTCGAATGGTTTTGCTTTGTTAGGCGCAATTTTAAAAAATGCTTTTCCTCCATTCATTTTGATGGCTCTTTTTTCACCATCAAATGTTTTTGGATAGGCAATAGAACCCTCGCGAATCATAATATTTGAACCATCTGCTAATGTTAAATTTTGAACCGAATCAGTTGCGATGGCTGTCAGCATTTCTGTAGCTTTTGGCGTGGTTCTATTAAACAAGAAAAATCCGATACCTAAAAGTAGTGCGAACGAAGCTGCCATTAACCACGTTCGTCCAATAGGCAAAACCCTTCCTTTTCTTTCAATCTTGGTATGAATTGTTTTTTGAACCTGCTCCCAAGCTTTGTCAACATTCACTTTGTCTTGATGAGGTATGCTCGCACTTTCGGTCCATAGGGTTTTAAATTGTTGCAAGTGTTTTTCATTCGCTGCATCCAATTTGCGCCATTGTTCTACCATGGCCACTTCGTGGGCTTCGGCTTCACCAACAATGTATTTCACTAATATTTCATCTGTTACCATGGCTTAAAATTGATTAAAGAAATAAATGATGATGAATAAAATGGTTAGGTAGTCGGCCAAGTTTTCGCGCATTAAGCGAAGGGCTTTGCCCATTTGATTTTCTACTGTTTTTGGAGAGATATTGAGCACATTGGCTATCTCCCTGTATTTAAGATCTTCAAAACGGCTCATTTTGAAAATTAAACGGCATTGTTCCGGTAAATTCATCAATGCTTTTTCTATATTTTTTTCTAATTCCTTCAAATGATGATGGCTTAGAGGTTCTACTGTTGGTTCGGTGTTCGTTTGCATAAGCACATAGTTGTCTTTTATTTTCTGATGCTTAATCTCATTTAATGCTGCATTGTAAACAGCCTTGTATAAATAAGATTTCAGGGAAGTATCTAGCTTTAATTCATCTTTTTTTTCCCAAAGTTTCACAAATACATTTTGCACGATTTCTTCTGCATTGTCCATGTCTTTGAGAAACAAATTGGCATAGTTGCACAAGCCTTGGTAATATTGTCTGAAAATGATTTCATATTCACTTTCATTGTTAATATTGAGTTGTATAGCAGTGGCTACCGATGACATTGTTACAAAGGTAAATTTATTATTAGTTTATTGAACTTACTTTTCCGCTGCCCGAAATCTTAATATCGGTAGAAGGATTGCCTCGGTACCAAATTCTACCACTGCCAGAAATATTGGCATTGAGTTGTTTCACGGCATAAATTTTCATTTCGCCCGATCCACTAACATCTGCATTTACAGTGTCTACCCTAAACCATTCTGCATTGATATTACCTGAACCACTCACCGTGTAATCGGCCTTTAAGCAACTGTTATTGCCATAAAAGATAATATTACCCGAGCCACTCACATTGGCTGTCAATGAATTGGTTATAATGCCATTCAAATTAATATCACCCGATCCACTTACATTGGCCTTTAAATCTGTTGTGTTTAAGTCTGTCATGCCAATGATTTTACCCGAGCCGCTAACATCTAAGTTCTTTAAGCTCGGCATGTACACGCGTATCACTATTTTGTTGTGCGTGCGCAAGGTGGTAAAGTTTTTTAAACTGATGATTAAATTTTCGCCACTTACTTTGGTTTCAATTACATCGAGTATGTTTTGTTGTCCGTTAAGTTCTACCTTAAATACCGAGTCTTGGTAAATCTCCACATCGGCACTAATACAGAGTGATACACCTGTAAAGTTTTTAATGTCTCTGGTAATTTTGATGTCTGGTCCTTGACCCTTCACTAACATTCTGTCTTTGGCACAAGAAGTAGCGGTTACGATGATGGCTATGAATAGCGCGATGGTTATGGTTAGATTTTTCATTTTTATGTTGTATTTGGTTGATGATTTTTTGTTGGGACCCCCGGGTTTGCACCCGGGGTTACTGATATGTGACCCCGCTGGGGTCAGGATGTTTTGGTTGTTAGTTGGCATATTTTTTTATTAGAATTCAATTTTGTAACTCAATATTGGAATTAAAGGAGTTTGGTACCAAGTCTTTACTTCGCCTTTGTCGACATCGTAATAGCTGCCACCTACATTTTTATGGTTGGTGCTATTTTGTATGTCTAAGCTCCAAATGCTGTTATATTTTGCATGGTTAATTCTGTAACTAATCTTAGCATCCATTCTAAAATAGTCGGGCAAGCGATCGGTAAATGGTTGATCGTCTTTTCTGATTTGGGTATTGTACAATTTTGATTTTTCAAAATCAACGGGTGTTTGTCTGTTGCCGCCATACCACAAGGTTTTGATGTTAAAACCCAATATTCTTTTATTACTTGCCAGTGCTATTTCTTTACCTGCTGTAAACGTTAATGCGTGTTGGCCGTTAAAGCGTGTATTGTACCAATCGTTGTTTAATGTCTTATATCTGCTGTTATAAAGCGAACCTGACAATAAGTAATAGAACCCTTTATTCAAAAATCTTTCAAGTGTTAATTCCACACCATAGTTTTCGCCTTTGCCTTTGTTTACAAGCTGTGCAGCTACATAGTTATCGTTTAAATTCAAGAGTGAAAAAGTACTATTTGCTTCAGCCCCAATTGGCACATTGTACAATTGTTGGTAATAGGTTTCAACTTTTATACGGGTGCTATTGCTAAAATTAATTTCATACCCGGTCACAAAATGCTGTGCCTTGCTAAAGTTTAAATTTTTATTCGGATATATTTTTTGTCCATCGGTGTTGGTGGTTTGTGCAAAATAGACCCCTGGCAATTGCAATTGTGAGTGTAAGCCGTAGCCAAATGTAAAGGCATGGTTGCGTTTCACCTCGTATCTAAAACTGGCCCTTGGTTCGAATGATGAGGTTTTATTCAATACCAAATACATACTATGAAAACCTGCGAACAGCGTCAGTTTTTTACTGGCTTTTATTTTCAATTGTGCAAACCCTTGTCCATAG
>CANFUB010000198.1 GCA_947450015.1 Bacteroidota bacterium
ATTTTGTTAAATACTATTTGAAAAAAGAAATTCAGGTTACTGAGCAATTACCTGGCAGTGCCGAGGATGTTGAAGCGTAATTATTTCAACGGCACTTGGTCTGAATCGATTTCCTTTTTCTCGCCATCTTGCCAACGGTATAATTTGCCTTTTATTTTCTCTATGGTCCCATCCGAACGCATGGCATTCAAGTTGATGGTTTTTAGTCTTCTAGTACCTTCTTTTAGTTTTGAATCTACTTTATAAACTTGCATTTCAAAAAGGTTTTCATCTTTGTCATAAAATTTCAGCGTGTCTGAAAACACCCCGTTTTTCTTATTCCCTTTAACGTAAATTTTGCCATTGTCGCGAAAAGAAGTGAAGGGTCCATTTTCTATATTGTTAACGAAAGTAAGTTCAAACCTTTTATAGTTGGCGGCTCTGTCCCACTCTTCCCACACACCATTTAATTGGTAGCTGGTATCTTGGTATTGTCCTTTTAAAAATAATTTACCATCGGCAGTATAAATTTTAGCCTCCAATGTTTGCGTATTCAATTCTCTAAACAAAGAACCGTTGGGATATAACTCTGTTTTAATAGACACCATAACTGGCACAACAGCTTCCTCGTTTGGGGCATTTACTTGGGTAGTTTCTGTTTCAGCAGGTTTGCTTTGGCATGCAATGGCCAAGACAAGTGGTAACATTAAAAAATGAGATTTCATTTTTCAAACATACTATAAATTTTGATGTACTTATTAATGGTTAAATGTTATCCGTGGTACACGCGCGAACTAACAATTAAACCATTCTCGATTTCGAGCACCTCGCCTACTTTCAAATCGGCTTCATTGTCTACTTTTCGAATGTATTCCATAAACACTTGCTCTTCATCGACTGTTAATTTTACAAGCGTATATTGCAAACTTGGCAGGCGATTAAATGCATCTTGCCACCAGGCATGTAAGGCTGCCCTGCCTTTTATTAAACCATTGGTAGCTGGTTGATTTATTTTTAGTTTCGGGCTATAGTGAATGGCTTCAGAATGGTATAGGTTCAATAAATCTTCGAGTGAATGCGCATTGAAAGCAGCGAACCAAAGATGTGCGATGTGGCGGTTGGCGTGTATGGTAGAATTCATAAATTTAGTTTTTAATTTGCCTGCAAGTAAATTATTTTTTTTGAGAACAAGGCATTTAATGTTTTATTTTTCGATGAATTTTATCCTTTCCTTTTGCATTTTATTGCAAATTCACATGGCCACACTTTAACTTTTTATAAATAAAATAAAGTATGTTTGAACCTATGTTATTGAATGAAGGCAAAACCAATAAGCACCTGTTTTGGATAGTGCCTTTCATTTGTCTTTTCTTTTATTTTGATTGGATAAAACCTGGTCATAAATCAATCGATTTCGAACCGCATCTCAATTATTTTAGAGATTTGGCCAATGCATTTCTGCATGGCCGTTTAGATGTTACCAATACACTTAATGATCGTGACTTGGTGCATTACAACAACAAGCTGTACCTCTACTGGCCACCCATGCCCGCTTTGGTTTATACACCTTTGGTTGCATTGTTTGGCCCACAGTTACCCGATGCTTTTATTAATGTACTTTTTGGCTTGCTTAACATATGGTTGTTCATGAGAATTGTACACCGTTTGAACCAACAATTTAATTTAAATCTCAACAATCAGCACCTCCTTTGGATGGGATTCTTTTGGGGATTGGGCACTGTGCATTTTTACATGTCTAATGAAGGCTCAGTATGGTTTGTATCGCAAATCATGGCGCAAACTTTTTTATTCTCTTCGGTCTTATTGTTATTAAAAAGCAGAGATAAAGTCGTTCCACTTTTGGTATCAGGATTATTTTTTGCAGCGGCAGCTTATACGCGTAACAACATGGTATTTGCGGTTTTCTTTTTAGCCTGTTTGTATTTAGCCATGCATTCAAAATTGTCTTGGAAACAGGGCCTCAGTAAAGCTTTTGTTTTTGGGTTGCCCTTCGTTTTTTTTAGCCTATTAAATGCTTGGTACAATTATGCGCGCTTTGGCAACTATTTTGAAAATGGCATACAGTACCATTTAATGAATCCATACTTTTATGAGAATTTCAAACAACATGGTTATTTCTCAACCTATTATTTATCGCATAATTTTTATACCGAGGTAGTGCATATGCCAAGCATCTATTCAAGTTTCCCATTCATTCAAAAAGAGGAAGAAGGCTTTGGTTTTATTTGGGGTTCGCCTTTATTTTTGTTATTAATACCAGCAGCTGTTTTACAATTGCTCACCTACAGAAATGGTCTAAATGTTAACGTAATGATTGTTTCGCAACGCATGGTACGCGTTGGGTGCTGGCTAGCAGCCGTGCCTATTGCTTTCGTTATCTTTTGCATTATGGGCACTGGCTGGTATCAATTCTGCGCCCGTTACACCCTCGATTTTCAATTTTTCTTGGTGGTTTACCTCCTGTTTTCCTGGCAGGTATTAGCAACCATTCCAAAAATAAAATGGATTACATTCACTTTAATTTTAGCATCTATCGTGATTCAATTTTTGGGTGCTTGGATGTATTGAGATTGGGTTGTATCAGATGATTCCTTATATAAATTTTTGTCAGGTTATCAGGCGATATTTCCTTCAGTAAATAGGCTTTATCCAATTGACTGTTCAAAGCTATTATTTCTGGGGTTCGTAAAAACCTTGTTGGGTCGCCCCAAGTGATAACATAATCAACATTGCAATTGGATTGTTTATTATACGCCATAATATCTACTGAGGGTGGATTAGACCCCAGCCCATAAACATTCCCGTAGAATTTACTCATATACACATATGGGTCCATTTGCTTCTTGAAAATAATGGGGAAATGATCGGATCCAGCCTCATAATTATTAAAACATATATATTGTCCTGATGCGCCAATATAACCGCTAATCCCTCCTAATATTTCCAATCCCGGACAATGTATTGCTGACCCTATTTCGCCATGGTTTGAAAACCCTAAGGGCAAGAGTGTAATTTTATCTGGCAGATGCTTCCCCATTTCTATATACTTCTTTGTCAGTTGGCCAATTTCCCTTTGATTGGGATATCGAATAAGCAACATGGTTGTGGAAATAACCAATGCACCTAATATGGTCAACTGTCGTATCCTTAAATTGCAATCGACTGAAGCTGAAAGCAGCATTAAAAGAATATAGATGAACATACTTGTGCGAATGGTAATAAAACCCCCACCGGCAAACTGATCGGCAATAAAAAAATAAATAAACAAGCAGAAGACCAGCATCACAATTAAATTAATTAACAAGCTTGAAGGATATTGTTTAAGTAATTTAAAAATTGTAAAACTGAGGTTTATAAATAATAAAACCGAGAACCCAATAATCAAATAAATCTCAAATCTAGAAAAAACCTTAAAGCTTATCGGAAAAAGAAGATTTCCCCAAAAATGAAATGACAACATCTTATTTTGAAAAATAGAAACCCCTGTACTTTGCTTCTCGAAGAAATA
The DNA here is from genome assembly GCA_947450015.1 of Bacteroidota bacterium. Taxonomy (GTDB): domain Bacteria; phylum Bacteroidota; class Bacteroidia; order NS11-12g; family UBA955; genus JABMMZ01. Next base: position 3,509 of record CANFUB010000198.1, read on the forward strand.
GATCACAAACAATATGAACGAAGGCAGGGCCATAAGCAGTAAGTGTAAAATATTGGATACTTTTAAGCGCCTCTCCTCAATACCTGCAGTATGCAAATTATACCCAAAGCGAATAAAGTCTGACCCCATCAAAATCATTACAAGGATAAGTGCAATGGGATGCGTGAAAAAGATAAGAATCCCCAGCAAAGAGAGCAATACAGAATATTTAAAAGACAAACTATGACCATGCTTAAAATACAACCCTATGAATAGGCAAAAAAAGACGAGGCTCCATTGAAAATTATAAAAACCAAAGAGCAGGAAATAGTTGTTTGAAAGTATGAATGCCAGTGACGATAAATAAAGAGCGCGGGGATTGATACTCTTTAATGCAAACCGGAATGACAGTGGCAGGGCAATGATTAGCAGAGAAATGAAAACCTTTTCTGCCATTACAGGCGTGAAGCACATTAAAAGGGAAGACAAGCCAATTGTGCTGAACCAATTGGGAAATAAGGATAAATTGAAATCATAATACTTTAGGTAGAACGCTGATTCTTTACCCATCATGAGATCCAAAAATATTTTTGAATTATAAAGGTGGCAAGGACCATCCTGGGTTACAAAAACCGGAAGTATCCATACATAAATGAAATGCATAGCTAAGAGAAAGTAAAAAACCGTACGTTCGGCAAATATTTTTTTAACCATACTTAAATCATATCACCCTGATTCCCTTCGGATGATGCAGTCAAAAATACCTGAAGAACGCTTAAAAACCTAATGAGCTACTTTGCCTGCAAAAAGCGGCCATATAAGCTTGATCAAAAAAATAAAACGCCTAAACTTAAATTAGATTGACATTCTATGTTCAAAATGGTGGTTACTTTCCGATACAAAACTTTCCAAAGATATTAATCAATATCTCTTGGCTGCTAATTTCGCCAGTCACCTCGCCTAAGGCATTTAAAGCGCGTTTAATGTCCAAAGCTAACATATCACTCGTTAAGCGATTGTTGAGTCCTTCAACAACAACATGCAAGGCCTCGCGGGCATCGTTTAGTGCTATGTAATGTCTAAGGTTGGTTAAGATGGTTTGTCCTTCGTTAACAATACCATTTTTAATGGCCGAATGCAAGGCCATTTTCAATCCTATTAATTCTATTTCGCTCGCTTTATTGGCTTGAATGGAAAGGGTGTTTGTATATCCAACCTGATTCAAAGTACTCAACAAATTAATTTTAGCATCTTCACTAATTAAATCTGTTTTATTGGCCAATACCATTAAATGGATTTGATTGTTCTTGGCCATTATCATTTCTAAATCTGCCTTTACTTCTTCATACGAAGTATTGCTTACATCGAAAATATAAATCACCACTTGGGCTTCTTCAATCTTTTTTAAAGCTTTTTCAATACCAATTTTTTCAATTGTATCCTGTGTTGCTCTAATACCTGCCGTATCAATAAATCGAAAAGGCAAGCCTTCAATATTTAAAACCTCTTCAACAGTATCGCGCGTGGTACCTGCAATATCAGAAACGATGGCCCTATCATCGTTCAACAATAAATTTAGAAGTGAGGATTTACCTGCATTGGGTCTCCCAATAATAGCAACGGGTATACCATTCTTAATTGCATTGCCATATTTAAAAGATTGCACAATGGGATCGATGTGATGCAAGATTTGTGAAATCAGTTTATTTAACTGCGAGCGATCTGCAAACTCAACATCCTCTTCACCAAAATCCAATTCCAATTCTATGAGTGAGGCAAAGTTGAGCAATTGCTCGCGCAACATTTTTATATCTTCCGAAAGCCCACCTCTTATTTGCTTAATGGCCACTTCGGCTTGCGACTTATTCTGTGCGGCTATTAAATCGCC
>CANFUB010000199.1 GCA_947450015.1 Bacteroidota bacterium
ATACCTTCTTTAGCAATTTCAATTTTGTTATTCAAGCCAGCTACTAATATCCTCAGATTAGCATTGCCTGCAACTGTTTGCGAATGGGCAAACTGATAGATATTAAATAACAAAATGAGGCCAATAACTTTCTTGAAGGACATACTTCAATAATAAAGCATTTTTAGAGAATATAGTGTTGTTAGAAATTGAATTCTATAAATCTCAAAATCCAAAAATAACCTTACTCCCCCATATCCTGTCTCACCACTTCGTACATTACCAAGGCAGCAGCAACAGATACGTTCAATGAGTCGAGCTCGGAGCTCATAGGAATTTTAACCAATTTGTCGGCCAATTTTAAAAGGGCATTTTGTATGCCATCTTCTTCGCTTCCTACCAACACCACACAAGGCATGGTATATTTTTCGTAATACAATTCCTTATTGGCTTTTTCGGTAGCTGCTATAATTTGCAAGCCATCGTCTTTTAAATGCTTAATGGTTTGAAATAGGTTTTGAGAACGGCAAACTGGTAAGTGCAACAATGCCCCTGCAGAAGTCTTTATGGCTTCGTCAGTTACCGTTGCAGAGCCTTTTTCGGGTATAATAATAGCATGGGCACCTGCCGCCATAGCAGTACGTGCAATGGCGCCAAAATTGCGCACATCGGTAATTCTATCGAGGGCTACTAGGAAGGGCTTTTTGCCTTTTGCTAATAAGTCTTTCACCAACTCTTCGGCATTGCTATAGGTAATAGGCGATATCTTGGCAACAACCCCTTGGTGGTTGCTAAATTTACTCAAGGAGTCCAATTTTTCTTTGGGTACCTCGGTGAAAATAATTTTGTGTTTATTCAGTACTTGTTTGATGTATTTCAATCCATCGCCCATGCCTTTTTGAACATATACTTTTAGAAAAGTAGTTTTGGCCAGTATGGCTTCTTCGAGTGGGTGTACACCGAATATGATTGTCGAGTCGTAATATTTATCTTCCATTGGCTTTTAAAGGAAATCCCCTTCGTGAAAAGGGGATTCTTAAATTTGTTATCTTAAAAATAGGGTCTAATCTGATCTTGCTTAACCATTAATGAAACTGGTAACCGCTGGCTCAAGGGTCTTCAATGTTTTTTCCATATCGGCCTGCGTTTTGGTAAAGCCCCAACGTTTCGCATAGTCAGCAGCGCGTTTCATAAAGTCGAGCGCATCTTGGGTATTTACTTGTTTCATATAATCGGTGGCCTGACTTCTGCCATTGAATTTTACATAATAAGCAGCTTCTTGACGGGCAATTTCGAATAAGCCTTTCAAGTGTTTTTCTGCTTTATCATCTTGTCCAATTTCATGGTAAATCATGGCCATGCTGAATTTAATATTGCCTTTGGTTAACAATACATCCTCAGGTAATACTTCAGAACATCTGTCTAATAATGCACCAGATTTTTTTCTGTATTCAGCTACTTTGGCTTGTGCTTCAGCACCAGATAAGGTAGAATCGTTGAACTTCATTTCTTCAACTTTATTGACATAAGTGCCAGCCAAAGAAACAAACAATTGTTGCAAGGTTGAAGGTACAATTTCAGCTTTATCATCTAAGAAGAAATGTTTCTTCTTGTTCATGCCACTGTATTGGTATTTGTTCATTAAATTATCATACAATACATCTTCATTAACACGGGTTACATCGTTTCTGCTAGCTTCAGTTCTTACTGGAATCAATTGGTAAATTAAACCTCTGCGTTCGAAATAAGGCTCCATGTTTAAGAAACCATCGCTACCCGAAGTAGTGGTGAAACAGATAGGGCGTTTCCAACCTCTTTCGGCATTGGTGGCTACTAAATCTAATAACACCAAGTCGCCTTTGTTTAAACCTCTGCCTGGGAAATTAATGGTCATTTGAGAAACAACATTGTTGGTATCTTTAATGCCCATGGCCAAAGCGCCTTGTTTGCTAATATTGGTTGGCAAGGTAAATGTTCTGGTATTGAAAGCAGGGGTTTTGCTGTTTACCAATTGGCTTAAGAATGCTCTAAGGTCCATAGGACTTGGATTAGGATTGCTGCCATCGAATTGGAAGTAATCATTAATACCTGCATCTAATTGGTGTTTGGTTAAGGATAATGGCAAAGGCTCGCTATCGTATACTTTGTTCAACAATACCTGTGAATACCAATCGGTAGGCAATAAACTTTGATTGATAATTCTAACATCTGTACGAATGCCTTCTACGTTTTGTGCATACCATAATGGATAGGTATCATTATCACCATTGGTAAATAGGATTGCATTTGGTGGACAAGACATCAAATAGTTTTTAGCGAAATCGATGCCTAAGTATCTACCACTTCTATCGTGGTCGTCCCAGCCTTGTTCGCCCATTATTACTGGTGCACTTAATGATAACACTGCAGCTAATACAGCAGCACTTGTTGCATTCATCTTGCTTTTTAGTTTGTCCCAAATGAATAAGACACCTAAACCTATCCAAATACAGAAGGTTTGGAATGAACCAACGTGTGAGTAATCTCTTTCTCTTGGTTCGAAAGGCGGTTGGTTCAAGAAGATGATAATTAATATACCTGTGAACACAAACAATACGGTTGTTACAATGGCATCGTTTTTATTCTTTTTGAAATGGAAGATTAAACCAAATACGCCTAAAATTAAAGGCAAGAAAAAGTATTTATTTTTGGCTTGGTTGTTTTCCATGTAATCTGGTTGATCGCCTTGAGGGCCCAAACGCATGTTGTCTACCAAAGGAATACCACTGATCCAGTTGCCATCGGTGTATTGGTTAAAGCTATGACCTTGCTTATCGTTTTGGCGACCAGCAAAATTCCACATAAAGTATCTGAAATACATATGACCCAATTGGTATCTAAACAAGAATGCCAAGTTGTTCATCATGGTTGGTTTTTCAGCTTTCGCTTCTTTCAACTCATTGCTCAATTGCTCTCTTTCTTTAGGGTCTTTTGATTGTTGAACCTGTTGTTCTAAAATATTAATTTTATTGTCTTGTTCAACCATGCCACTCCAAAAACGGTAGCCACTTTCGGCTCCTTCTTTGTTCATATCGCCCATACGTGGGAATGGCGTGCAATAGCTTTTGTCATAAATATACTCTTGTCTTTTTCCTATTTCAGTATATTCAGTAGAATCTTTTCTGTAGATGGTGCTTCCTTCGTCAATTTGCGGATAGCCATTGTCATCGTATGCTACAGGGGCGTTATAATATGGGCCGTAAGCCAAAGGACGATCGCCATACTGTTCACGGTTAATATAACTCAATAAGTTGAAAGGCTCTTCAGGATTGTTCATGTCAATCGGAGGGTTATCGGCAGAACGCACAACCACCATGGCATAACTGCTATAACCTAAAAGTACATAGGCTATGCAAATGAAGGCTAAATTCCACATGCGGTGAATCTTTACCTTGCTGAAATAATACATACCATAACCTGTTAAAGCCACTAATAAAATGATGGCAAACATTGAACCTGAACCAAAGCCGAAGCCCATGGTGTTTACAAAGAAATGGTCCATTTTAGCCATTAAATTCGGCACTCCTGGAATGATGCCTTTTTGAACGAAGAATAAAACACCTAGGCCAGCAAGGAAACAATAAATGATGCCTTTGGTTGAATAGGTATAATTTTTAAAGTAATAAATGAAGGCCACTGCTGGAATCACCAATAAGTTCAATAAGTGGGTACCGATTGCCAATCCAATAAAGTAGAAAATTAAAATCAACCATTTATCGGCATAAGGACTGTTGCTTTCTTCCCATCTCAATGCAGCCCAGAATGTAAAGGCAGTAAAGAATGATGACATGGCGTAAACCTCTGCTTCAACCGCACTAAACCAAAATGAATCACTAAAGGTTAAGGCTAAAGCGGCTACTGTACCACTGGCAAAAATTGCAATTCTGTTGCCAGTTGAGTCGTTATCTTTTCCAACAATTTTACGTGCGAAGTGGGTAGTAATCCAGAATGTGAATAAAACGGTTAAGGCACTGCACATAGCACTTAATAAATTCACTGCTACAGATACCCCTGCATCGCTCGATGCGAACATGGCAAACAAACGGCCCATCAATAAAAAGAAGGGCGCTCCTGGAGGGTGAACCACTTGCAATTTATCTGAGGCAGAAATAAACTCGCCACAATCCCATAAACTTACAGAAGGCTCGAGTGTCATATAATACACTGCTAGCGCTACCACAAACATTAGCCAACCCATGAGGTTGTTGATTACTTTATACTTCATAAATACGTGTTAAAAAAAATAATTAGGGAACGAAAATAAGTAAAAAGGCGTTTGTTTTGAAATTTAGTTGGTTTAAAAGTTAAATTTAATCCACGAAGGCGCTTCAATACTTGTATTGAGGTAGCATTGCTTTACGTCTATGATCAAAAAAAAAGCCCTGGAACATTGCCCAGGACTTTTACCTTAATTATAAATGATCAAAAAAAAATGTTGCTTATTTTTCTATTTTTAAACCCACTACGTTGTCGGTGCCATCTGGATTTTTGCCTTCAATTAAAATAGCTCCATCGGCACTTTCAAGAATGGTTTTTACATTCTGAATGCTGTAGATGCTTTGCTTGTCGATTTTAGTAATGATAAAACCAGGTTGCAGTTTGCCTTTAAAAGGTCCGCTGCCAATGCTTTGGATTTTCACCCCATTTTTAATCCCTAATTTATCTTTTTCCTCTTTGCTTACTGTTGCGAAAGTGGCGCCTTTAATGGTGTTTACCTCTGCTTTATCTGCAATGGCAGGTGTTTCTTTGCCATCTAAACCTTTTAATACAGCACCAATTTCTTTGCGCTCGCCTTTGCGGTTAATGGTCAAGGTAACTTTATCGCCAGGACGGAATTTGCCAATTTCCTCTTGTAAACCCGATACGCTGTTCACTTCAACACCATTCACCTTGTCGATTACATCGCCTTTTTTAATGCCAGCTTTGCCTGCGGCTCCGTTTTCGGTTACCTCTTGTACCAATACACCTTTCAATTCTTTAAGGCCTTCTTTCTCGGCTAATTCTTGAGAAATTTCTAGAATGGCAACACCAAGCACAGCGCGTTGTACTTTTCCGAATTTCAATAAATCGTCCATTACTTTTTTAACAAGATTCACCGGTATGGCAAAACCATAACCAGTGTAGCTACCAGTTTGAGAAGCAATGGCGGTGTTAATGCCAATGAGTTGGCCATTGGTGCTTACCAAAGCGCCACCGCTGTTGCCCGGATTAATGGCAGCATCGGTTTGAATAAAATTCTCGATGGCATATTGGTTGTCTTCACTGCGCAATAAATCAATGCTGCGCCCTTTTGCACTTACAATACCTGCG
>CANFUB010000200.1 GCA_947450015.1 Bacteroidota bacterium
TGGTATTTGTAATAATTAACACCACCTTTGGTTAAATCAATTGTGGTAGAGGCTTGCACCCAATTTTCGGAGACTATTTGTTTCCCATTCCATTTCCCTTTGTTTAAAAACAAACGGCCAATTTTCGCAAAATCTCTGGCCCTTGCATTCACACAGCAAAAAGTTTTTTCTATGCCATTTTTTTTCTTATCGATGCTCCACGAGCCATCATATTCCATCTCTAATGGCGTCCATAATTTTTCTTGAAAATACTGGGTAACGGTTTTTACTTTTAAAGCACGCTCTAAAATTAAACCTAACAATTGTGTATTGCCACTCACGTATTCGAATTGTTGGCCAGGCGCTCGTTTTAATTTTAATTTATAAACTTCGTTCTTTAAATTTCTGCCATAATAAAACGATGCCGCATCGCCAAAAGGATTCATGTAACTCTCATTAAAGTCGAGTCCTGAGGTCATCTGCAATACATGTTTGATGCTTACCTTTTCGAAACCATTTTGTTTTAATTCTGGGATATAAGTAATGATGGGTTCCTCAACAGATTTTATAAAACCATCGTCTATGGCACAGCCAATTAATATAGAGGTAATGGATTTGGCCATCGAAAAAGAAGGGATGATACTTTCTTCTTTGTACTTGCTAAAATATTTTTCATACTGAATGGTATCATTTTTTATAATCAAGAAGGCTACCGTTTTATTGTCCTCTAATACCTTATCGAACGCCACACGCTCTTCCTTCTTTCCCACCTTCAAAGTTTTTGGATACAAACCACTATCGGTAGAAAAGAACTTGAACTTCGTTGAATTGCTCTGCAAAGCCCGCGATGGAAATTTTTTATAGTCTTTGATATCCGCAAAATTATAAACCACAAATCGCCCCAATTTGCAAGCCGATAAAACGATGGAGAGCATGATTACAATAACCATTGTGCGACCAATAAAAGTTGTATGTTTAATTCCGATTTTCTTCATATGTTATTTTCTAATGTTTGCTCTCTCCTATTTGTCTCCTCACTGATAAGCTAGGCAAGGATTCAAATGTATTGAATAATAGGATTGATACAAAAAGAAAATTGGAGGCTAAGAAGTGTAAAGTATTTAGAGTATTAGATTTTTGAAATAACAATCCACGGCCCCGCTTCAGCCTTTTGGATAGGTAATGTTATGTAGCGTTTTTCTATTTCTCAAATCCATATAAATATTCTACTCGTTTGCATATTTGTGAGTTGATATTTTCAACAACTAACGTTATTTGTCGGTATTTCTTATTTCTACTCGCAAATTCTGAAGCAATTGAATATGGGTCTGTCGGTAATGAGTCGATAAGAAGTGTAACAATTTTATCTTCTGGTTTGTCAGAATAACCTTCTGATAATTGTTTAGTAATTTTTGCATTCTTTGTTTCAAACAACTTATCAAGTCCTAAATATGGTTTCTTTTCCTTTGTAATTTCATAAAACAACTTTCTTTGTCCTTGCTCATAGTGACATTGACCTAATTCGAACTTAATAGCTTGTATGTTTTTGTTTTTTGGGTCATTAAAAACAAGGTCAGCTAACTCCGAAACATATTTTTCATCAAAAAAATCGCCATTACAACTGTCAATTCCTATTGTTATTGTCCAGCTTCCACAGTTTACTTTTGTCGAGTCATACTTCTCTTTCCGTACAAAACCATCAGGCGATTCACCGTGTGACCAAAGTCCATATTTCTTTAAACTGTCTTGCAAAGTTGTAAAATTACACTCGCATGGAATTCTATTAAAGGTTTCAGTCATACAACCAGTCAATAAAATAGATGTCAAAATATAAAGTGTTTGTTTCATGGTCGTCTTAAAATGCTAAATAACGTTTCGAGGGCTTGCGAAGGCGACTTCCACATACCATCTTGAAAATCCAAAGTTAAGAAAAACTCCTTAAGTTTATTCGAAGCCTTTGGTTGCTTTCGATAAGCCCTTTGTTAGCACTCGTAGTTCCGTCAATCACCTTTACTGATGCTGCTATGTCAATGAATTCATGGATCATTTTTACATATGTACTTAAATATACTTCCAAAGGAGTCAATTTGTATATAAAATAGATCTGTTTCTGTTTGTTGACTGATTCAAAATTCCCTTCATTGAGTATTCTATCATTAATTTTTTGTAAATCTATTTGTTGATGTTTAATATTTAAAATAATATTAGGATTTCCATCCATCTTCTCCCAAAAAATCCGCAATTCAATGTTTTCCTTTACATAGAATAAATGGCTTTCAAATGCAATTTGTTCAAACCTTTTTTTAAATCCTTCTATTTCCAAAATTTTAAACTCTGCTTCGATTTTTCTTAGGTATGAAGACTTGAAAATATTTCTCAAAAAGTTCATGTTAATCAAAAATCATAAGTAGTTTTCATTTTCAATGAATCATCTAGAAAGTTATAAAACCTCATCAGCTCTTTAGTTGGTTCATTGCTAGCATCAACTTGTTTTTTAAAGTTGATAAAAAACTTTTTATTATAAGGTTTGTCTATAAAATAACCATGATTTCCATATTCATCCTTTAAGGGAATGGAAGTTGTATCAAATGGCACTAATAGGTTTCGAATTTTTTGCAGTTCGAAAGCATCTATAATTGCATATTCTTTGTATCTAAATCTGGCATGTGTAAAAACAGAATGCGTAACTAAGTAGCAACATTCAACTTTTTTAATAACAAATGAATGATATGACCACATCATTCCACCTGGCCCAAATTGAAACGCTAATTCCGCCTCTGAATTTGAATCGTAATAATCAATAAAGTCCTTATTGTTGGCATGATAATTTTTGGATACATAATCATTCCAGTAGGTTGTGAATTTTGTAGGATCAGGACTTTCGATATCTCTAAACCAAAGCAACCTATTCTCCTTTGCGGAAAGGGTATAGAAACTATCTGGTGCAAACGTTGAAGTATCATATTTGCTTATCCTTAAATAATTATCATTTAAAATTATTTTGATTACTTTGGTTGTATCACATTTACACTCAATATTTTTGAATGAACAAGCACTATTTAAAATGGAAGAATTAAAAAAAAGAATTAGCGCTAAATATAGAGTCTGCTTCATAATGCTTGAGTTATAATTCCAATCTAGAGAATTGTATAACTCTTCAGCAAAGAAGTAGTGATAACCGCATTGTTATTGGTAACCGATTTAACTAAGCCAACACCTTTTGCATAATAGGCATCGTTGGTGTAAGTGGTGCCTATGCTTAACTTAACATGCACCACATTGCTAAAACTCACTGTGCCATTGTTGACACTGGCATTGGTTTCTAATACCTCATACTTATAAACCACAGGCGATGAAGCCACTGTAATGGTATCATTCCATTTTTGACCAACCACAGGGCTCTCTTTTAAATACGTTATTTCTTGACTGCCCGCAGTATCAGTATAGAGCGAAGTATAGTCATTCTTTGAATAGGCATAATAGGCTTTAGACGTTACCGAATTATAGACCATGGTATATTCGTTGTATGTTTTACCAAAAACAGATTTGTAATTACTCGTAATGGTGATTACAGATTTAACAACACCCGTATCGTAAGTCCAAGTAGAATTAACCTTGGTAGGCAAAAACAAACCTTCTGTAAAAGTAGCTATAGGGGCTGGTTCCTCGGTTGTTTTTTTCTTACATGCGAAATTTAAAACCAACATCATTACAAGGCTAAATGCAATCCATTTATTTTTCATATAGGGTCAAATATAAATGGAATTTAAAGAATTAAAAATAATTAAGCGTATTTTGAATTCAATAATTGATGATTGAAAATTCATAGATTGAATTAGAATTGTGTGACAGAAAACAAGAAAGTGAAAGCACAAAAAAAACATACCAAGTGGTATGTTTTTTCAAAAATAGTATAATAATAAAAGTGTAATCTACCGCGTACTCTGCAAAGCCTGTCTCAAATCAAAGCGCTGTTGAGCGTAGTTAATTAATTCCGTAATCAAATCGGAATAGGCAACTCCGCTGGCTTCCCATAGCTTTGGATACATGCTGATATTGGTAAAACCTGGCAAGGTATTCACTTCGTTTAAATAAAATTCGCTATCGCTTACATAAAAGAAATCGACTCTACTTAAACCCTCTAACTGCAAACTGCGATAAGCTTTTAAAGCTGTTTGGGTGATGGTGGTTATGGTGCTTGCACTTAAATTTTCTGCTGGTATCACCACCTTGGTTTCGTTGTTCACATACTTGTTTTCGTAGGTATAGAAACCGCTGTTCACAATGATTTCGCCAACACCAGTCACCTTGGGTTGTAAGTTGCCCATCACGGCTGTTTCTACCTCGCGCCCTTTGATGCCTTTTTCTATCAATAATTTAATATCAAATTTAAAGGCATTGGCAATGGCGGCTTCTAACTCTGCGCGGTTATCGGCTTTCTCTACACCTACCCCACTGCCCATGTTAGCAGGCTTTACGAACAAAGGATAGCCAAGGGTTTCGAGTTGTTCGAAGTTAATGGTATCACCTTTGAAATACGTATACCATGGCGTAACGGCTATGCCATTCTGTTGTAAAATTTGTTTGGTTACATCCTTGTCCATGCCCACGGCACTGCCCAATACACCAGGACCAACATAAGGTTTGTTTAAATATTCCAATACACCTTGTAGGATACCATCTTCGCCATACACACCGTGCGTAATCGGAAAGAATACATCAATGTCAATGGCTTTGTTTACATCCTTCGCATAGCGCAATGGTTGTTTGTTAAAGGGCATTAATACCAAAGGCACATGCTCGGTATGGGCACCTATTTCGAGGGTGGTTTCGAATAAACTTTTTTCGGGTAAGTAGTACCACTCTCCTTTTTTCGAAATGCCGATGACTTCAATTTTAAATAAATTGGCATCAATGGCATTGTAAATATTGCGTGCCGAAATAACCGATATTTCGTGCTCTGGCGATCTGCCCCCTGCGATAATAGCAACCGTTTTCATACCAACAAAAGTAGAAAATGATTTCGTGTACCCGCACCTTAAAGTTTACACAAAAGGGAATAAGGCCCAGTGTAATTCCCCAATTTTAGACACAAGGGTTTGATAACTAGCATGGGTGCTTTTCAGCCACAGATTCACAGATTATAATTATGAAGACAGCATAACACAAAAAGCTAGTATAATCCCTACGGGATATTGGAGTAGTGCGTAAGTTTTAGGTTACAGATATTATGTCCCTACGGGACAAGGGATGCAATCGCTAAATTTGAATCTGTGGCATTAATTGGTATTCACTTTTAATCTGTGAATCTGTGACTAACAGTATAATCCCTAAGGGATAA
>CANFUB010000201.1 GCA_947450015.1 Bacteroidota bacterium
AGAAGAGCATTCGCAAAATTTTAAGGCTAGTCACAAAGTATATTAAATATTCTGGAAAACCTGAAACGGGTATAGAGTTGTTAATTCATTTTTGCACCCAATTAAATGGTCTTGGATTAGATTATCATGGCAGCACTGCTCTAATGAATTTATACGAGGTGCAGCTAAAGAAAATAAAGAAGGCCATCGAAGGGTTGCATGAAGATTTGCAGTATGATTATCGCAAACTGTTAGCGCAACAATTAAACATTGAAATATAAAAAAAAGAGTCCACCTTGCGATGGACTCTTAACTAAATGTTATTCATAGATCTATACCTTGTGTAATTTCATAGAACTATCTGTATGACTAATCTACATTGTCATGTAAATATTTATTGCCACCATCTTTAAAGCGGGCTGCTTTATTTTCTTTTTCTTCTTCAAGAAATAATTTAGACATTTCGATGCCTTGCTCTGCTTCATCAAAAACCACATTGTGTCTTAAATAAGCGGGGATTTCCATGTTGTTAATGTTCTTGAATTTATTTTCAACTGGTGCACTTGGTGCTTCTCTTTGGGTGCGCATTTTATTCAATTCTAAGAACAATAATTGTTCGTCTTGAACGGGCGACTCAGTTGGTTTTATATCTTCAATAGGCAATACAATGCTTGAAGGCGTATCTAGGTTAATTTCTAACATGCCACTGTTCTCATTCATGGCTTTTGCTTTTGTCTCCATTTCGTGGTTTTCGAAACCAGTAGCAACAACTGTGATAGCAATTTCTTTATCCAACGAATCGTTGTAGGTTAATCCAAATTTCAAGTTGGCATTCTGACCGGCTTGTTGTTGGAAGAAACCTGTAATGATATCTATTTCGTTGGTGTAAGGCTCATCGTTACCAAAGCTAATGTTCACTAGAATATGTTTTGAACCTTCGATGCTATTTTCATCTAACAAGGGCGAATCCAATGCTTTCTGTGCAGCATTAATGGCTCTGTCGTCGCCACTTGCAATACCTGTACCCATGATAGCACGACCGCTGTTTTCTAAAGCTGTTTTAACATCTCTGAAATCCACATTCATATAACCTTCTACCGTAATAATTTCGGCAATGCCTTTTGATGCGGTAAATAAAATATCATCTGCTTGACTCAATGCTTCGCGGTAACGCAGGTTAGAGAACATTTGTAAAATGCGTTCGTTGCTTATTACCAATAATGCATCTACATGAGGTTTTAAATCTTCTATTCCTTTATCGGCTTTTTCTGCTTTGTGCGGACCTTCGTTTTTAAATGGACGGGTTACAATACCGACAGTTAAGATGCCCATTTGTCTTGCTTTTTGTGCAATGATAGGCGCTGCACCTGTTCCTGTTCCACCACCCATGCCTGCTGTTATAAATAACATTTTGGTATTGTGGCGCAAGGCATCTTCAATTTTATCGATGCTTTCCATGGCGCATCTTTTGCCAAATTCAGGATCACCGCCAGCCCCTAAGCCTTCGGTTAAATTGCTGCCCAATTGAATTTTATTAAGCACCGGACTTCTTTCCAAATGCTGTGCATCTGTGTTGCAAAGAAAAAAGTCGACACCTACGATACCCCTCTGAAACATGTAGTTTACAGCGTTGCTTCCGCCACCACCTACACCCATTACTTTGATAATGGAAGATTGTGCTTTGGGTAATTCTACTTTAAAATAATTCATTTTTAATTTATTTTTATTTGGTTACGACAACTGTTTTTTATTTAAAATCATCCATGGATTGGTCATCATCAATCCATTTTCTGAAACTGCCGAAGAAGCCTTTTAACATGCCACCTTCATTGCCAGATTTTGATTTAGAAGCCTTTTTAATATTGCTATTTTTGTCTTCTGATTCAAGTTCTTTGAGGCCTTCGAAACCTTGCAATACTAAACCAATACAGGTTGCATACATAGGACTTCTTACTTCTTCTACCAAGCCTTTTCCTAGGTGTGGATCAGGTAAACCAATTTTAACTTCACAATGCGTGGTATATTCTACCAAGTGCGACAAGTCTTTTAATTGTGCGCCACCACCAGTTAATACAATCCCAAGGTTCAATTTATTTTTGTAGCCAGAAATTTCAATTTCTTCGTTCACCATTTCCATGATTTCTTTAACACGTGCATGAATGACATGTGCCAAATTGCGAACTAATATTTCTTTTGCTTTTCTTTCTTTGATACCTGGTACGCTGATAAACTCATTGCTTTTGGTGCCTTCAACTAAAGCGTGGCCATATTTAACTTTTATCATTTCGGCTTGCTTTGGTAAAATGCCAAAGGCATCGGCTATATCTGCTGTTATAATTTCGCCACCAAATGGAATCACAGCCGTATGTCTGATTTTGCCATCGTAGAAAATCGCCAAGTCGGTTGTACCACCACCAATATCTAAGATGGCAATACCTGCTTGTAGTTCTTCTTCGCTCAATACTGCATGGGCAGAGGCGATTGGTTCAACAATTACATCGCTAGCCTGTAAGCCTGCATTCTCAACACATTTGGCAATGGTTTTAGCAGCACTAACGCGTCCAGTAATAATATGGTATTTGCATTCCAATTTAGTACCTGGCATACCTTCTGGTTCTTTGGTTGTAAAGCGTGAATCGATGGTATACTCTTGCGGTAAAGCGTGTAATATTTTTGAACCAGGTTCAACTGCGATTCTGTATTGCTCGCGGTTCATCTCTTCTAATTCTTCTTTGGTGATTTCTGATTCAGAATTTTCTCTGATTCTAACACCAGTTTGCTGAAAACTTTTGATGTGTTCGCCAGCAATGCCAACGTTCACCGCATTGATTTCTACATTCGATATTTTAGAAGCTTTTGCAATGGCTTCTTTGATGGCATCAACTGTTTTTGAGATATTGGTGACTTCGCCTCTCATCACACCACCAAGCGAAGGTGCAGAGCCAACACCCAAAATGTTGATTTTGCCGTTTTCGTTTCTTTGTCCTACAATGGCACAAACTTTTGTAGTTCCGATATCTAAACCAACAATTAATTTATTCGACATATCTTTTTTGAAAATTACTTTTACTTTTTAAATTTATTTTGCGGTATCCACAGGGTTTATAAACAACCCATTTTTTTCAGCTACAATTTGGTTATCATATTTTACATTGATTGATTTGTATTTATTCCAACCGATATTGTTTAATCCTTTGAAATAAAAAGCTTTCAGTCTCGTAAATTTGTCTTCTAAGCCTTCTGCAGAACCGAATACAATAGTATGATTTCCTACCTTAGGAATCAACAAAATATCATTATAATTATCTACATACAATTGTTCAATTTGTGCATCCCAGAATTTATCCTTGCTACAATACAAAGCTATGCGGTATAAATCATTGAGTACTTTAGTCTTCGCAAAGCTACTATCAGCAAGGCTTTCGCTTATGTTTCCGTTGGCTGCTATGACCCTCGCAGTATAGGCTTCATTGCGTGGAATTTTAAATCCATTTTTTGATACATAGTAGCTTTGGCCTTTGTTGTTAAATACATGGAGCACAGGACTGCGTTGCATCACTTTTATGCGCATGCGTCCACCTAGGTCCACAGAAATGTCTGCTTCTTCAACAAATGGGTTTGCTTCGAGGTCGGCTTCCATCTCATCTATTTTTATATTTTCGAGTCGTGCACCTACTATTATCATATCAGGTTCTATCCCTTTTATGACATCGATAATGGCATTGCTATCTAAAAAACTAAGTTCTGATTCTGGTAAAATTGTAACGCTTATTTTCTTTATTCTTAAACTGTTTTCTTTTTCATTGATGATGAAAAGCGATACCACTAAAAACAGCCCAATAAAGCTCCAAAGAACAATGTTCCATTTTTTATTTTCTTTGAAAAAAGCAACGATTTTACGCATACAAAGCTTGTATTGGTTTCACCAGTTTGTCTATGTCGCCAGCGCCTAGTATAACAAGGAGTTCGGGCTTTTGTTCGGCAATGGATTTGAGAATCCAATTGCTGCTTACGAGCTTAACATCGGAGGTCATTTTTAAAGCCAAAAATTCTGAACTAATACCGGGAATTGGTTGCTCGCGTGCAGGGTAAATATCCATCAACCAACACTCATCTAAGAGTTCTAATGATGTTGCAAAATTATCTGCGAAATCGCGGGTACGTGAAAATAAATGGGGTTGGAAAATGCCTGTTAATTTTTTATCAGGATACAATTCTTTTATTGAATTAATCGCTGCAGTTAATTCAGTAGGGTGGTGGGCGTAATCATCTATCACCACATAATTTGGGGTGTTTACTACATATTCGAATCTGCGTTTTACACCTTTGAAATTAGCCATTGCTTTTACTAAATCATATTCATTTACACCAATGCGAATACAAGCTGCCAAAGCTGCTGTGGCATTTTCTACATTGTGAAATCCTGGAATGCCGTTTGAAATATTAAGTTCGATTTTGCGGTATGAAAACTCGAAATTAAATTTAAATTGCTCAATGTTTATATGGTCGTAACGCGCTTCAGATTTGCGTGCTTTGCCATAGTGTATGGTTTCACCCAGAAAGGTTAAATCTAATTTTTCTCTTATCAGTGCTGTGCCATCTAACTGCATGCAATTGATAAAGGCTTGAAACGATTTTTTTACTTCATTGGCCTGTCCATAAATGTCTAAATGGTCGGCATCTGTAGAAGTTACGATTGCAATATTAGGAGAGAGTGTTAAAAAAGAACGGTCGAATTCGTCGGCTTCAACAACCGTGATGGCTTGTTCGAAAATATCTCTTCCATCTGTTTTGTGCCAATAGTTGCTGTTAAAATTTGTACTGATACCACCTAGAAACGCTGTGAAATTAATGCCGCATTCATTCAATAAATGCGCAATCATACAGCTGGTGGTGGTTTTGCCATGGGTGCCGGCAACTGCTATTGTAAAAGTGTTTTTAGAAATTAAACCTAATATTTCTGAGCGTTTATAGAGCTTTATTTTTTTCTCTTTGAGGTATACAATTTCTTTGTGATCGGCAGGAATGGCGGGTGTATAGATAACAATCGATTCTTTTGGAGAATTAATTATTTCTTTAGGAATGTGCTGAACATCTTCATAAAAACGAATATTAAATCCTTCGGAAATTAGTTGTGAAGTAAAATCGTTTTGCGATCTATCATAACCGTGAACCGCAATTCCAAGTGATTTAAAGTAGCGTGCAATTGCGCTCATGCCAATGCCGCCAATGCCAATGAAATAAGCTGTTTTGATGTCCTTTATATTCATAATACTACCGCGTTAATTTTTTAATTTGGTCAACTATGTTGACTAATGCATCGGGTTGAGCGAATTG
>CANFUB010000202.1 GCA_947450015.1 Bacteroidota bacterium
ATAAATATATCAATCAATCGATGCGTGCAGAGATCATAACAATAGGGGATGAATTATTAATCGGCCAAGTAGTGGATACCAACAGTGCTTGGCTTGGACAAATGTTGAATAAATTCGGCATAAAAATTCATAGAATTAATTCTATCAGTGATGATGCAACGGAAATAAAATTGCAATTATCTGAATGTCTAAATCGAAGTGAGTTGATAATTGTCACAGGTGGACTGGGTCCAACAAAAGATGATATCACAAAAAAAACATTGGCAGATTATTTTGGAATGGGCTGGCGCACAGATGCAATTGTATTGGCGCAATTGGCTTCGTTTTTTAAGCACCGCGGTCGCGAAATGTTAGAAGTAAATAAATTACAAGCCGAGTTGCCAGATGGCTGTATCACACTTTTTAATGAATGGGGTACCGCGCCAGGTATGTGGTTCGAGCATGAAGGTAAAATTATTATAAGCATGCCAGGGGTGCCTTATGAGATGAAAAATATTTTTGAGTTTAAGGCATTGCCATTGATCAACGAACGGTTTTCGCAACCTAAATTATTTCATAAAACAATCGTTACAATCAATGTTCCTGAATCGATATTGGCGAAAAGAATTGAGCAAGTAGAGGATAATTTACCAAGCTATATTAAGTTGGCTTATTTGCCCAATTGGAACATTGTGCGCTTGCGTTTAACAGGTGTTGAACAAACAGGAAAGGATATTGTTAATGAGATTGAAGCATATACGCAAGCCATACAAACGATACTTGGCGATGCGGTTGTTGCAACCGAAGATATGAGCATGGCTGAAATTGTTTTCAATCAATTGAGTGCAAAAAATCAAACATTGGGTATAGCAGAAAGTTGCACTGGTGGCTACATATCTCACCAAATGACCATGCTACCTGGTGCCTCTAAAGTATTTGTTGGTTCGGTGGTAAGTTATAGTAATTCTGTAAAGCATCACCAATTAGGCGTTGAGTCGACCTTGTTTGAAACTGTGGGAGCGGTGAGTGAACAAGTGGTGACACAAATGGTAGAAGGGGTGCGCGAACGCTTAACAACAGATTATGCCATTGCCGTTTCAGGTGTTGCTGGTCCTGGTGGCGGAAGTGTTGAAAAGCCAGTAGGGACAGTTGTAATTGGTGTTTGTAATAAAGATACAACCCTTGTAAGAACGTTTCACTTTATTGGCGATCGCATGAATGTGATTGGTCGCTCGAACAACATGGCCTTTGAAATGCTGCGTCAGTTGATTCAATAAATATACAACTAATTTTAAACTCCGAATTATGAAGAACAAGTTATTAATGTTTACTATCTTTTTGTTCATTATCGATATTAATGCAAAAGTGTGGAACATCGGTCCTAGTAGGACATATCAATATTGCAGCCAAGTAGCTGCATTGGTAAAGGCAGGTGATACTATTCAAATTGATTTTGCGACTTATAAAAATGACAAACAAGTGTTATGGTCAGCAGATAATTTATTTTTAGTAGGTGTGGGTGGCCGACCGCGTTTAGAAGCAGGCGCTATCATCGCAAATGATGCTACCAATGGCAAAGGCATTTTTGTTATCAGTGGTGCCAATGTGCATGTTCACAATATAGAATTTGCGAATGCCGTTGTTCAGAGTAACAATGGGGCAGGTATTCGACAAGAGGGTAGAAATTTATGGGTAACCCAATGTAAGTTTGATGCCAATGAAATGGGTATACTTTGCGGTAATATTGCCAATTGTAAAACAACGGTTGAGTATTCAGAATTTTTGAATGGAGGCAGTGTCGCCAATCCGGGTTACCAACACAATATTTATATTAACCATATTGATACATTTGTTTTTCGCTTCAACTACAGCCACAATGCATTGGCCGAAGGACATGAATTGAAAAGCAGGGCGAATTATAATTTTATTTTATACAATCGTATTGCCAATGAGACCACCATCGATAGTCGCAATATTGATTTGCCGAATGGTGGTAATGCTTTGGTTATGGGCAATGTTATTGAGCAAAATCAGAATTCTTCTAACAGTAATATTTTAGGTTATGGACTCGAAGGATTGACCAATACTGCGCCCCACAAATTGTATGTGATAAACAATACATTCGTCAACAAAAAGACTACAGGTAGTTTTATTAATGTGGCTGATTCAACATTTTTGCTTTTTTTTATAAATAATATTTTAGCTGGGGCTAAAACAGGCGGTTTAATAATTGGTGCCCCTATTTATTTAGATTCCTTTAATAATTTCATGGCAGATAATTTATCTTTTTTTAAATTCAAGGATGCTAGTGCCAAAGATTATCATTTGCTTGCTTCATCTCCGGTCATCAACCATGGTTCTAATATTTTTTTTAGTATGGCAGGTTACGATGTAACTCCGATGTTTGAATATGTTGACATCTGTTCTTCTAAAGAAAGAGATGCTGATGGCAGAATTGATATTGGTGCATACGAGTATGAGCCAGTGTCAATTTTATATAAGCCGATAAATTATCTATTTCAAGTGGTGCCAAATCCCAATAGTGGCCATTTTAGCTGTATTGGCAATGCACCTTTAGAATCAATAGAAGTTATTAATAGTCTTGGGCAAATCTGTTTTTCACAGAGAGAGGTTACAGGTAATAAAATTGAAATAGAGGGACTAGCAAAAGGTATTTACATCGTTATTGTAAAAGGTGATAATGAGCAGCAAGTTCGGAAAATAGTTGTGCAATAATTAAATGCCATCGCCATCCAACAAGTTACCTAAACCACCAAGTATGGAGCCTTCCTCTTTACGGCCACCAACGCTGCCATAGCTCATGATTCTTGACGCTAAGCGGCTAATTGGCAAACTTTGTATCCAAACTTTTCCTGGTCCTTCGAGGGTTGCAAAAAACAAACCTTCGCCACCAAAAATAGTATTTTTAATGCCACCAATAAATTGAATATCGTAATGCACTGTTTGTGTAAATGCAACGATACAGCCCGTATCTATTTTTATTAACTCGCCCGGTTGCAATTCGCGTTCTAATACATGGCCGCCTGCATGCACAAAGGCCATGCCATCGCCTTCTAGTTTTTGCATGATAAACCCTTCGCCACCAAATAAGCCAGTGCCTAATTTTCTTTGAAATTCTATGCCTACAGAAACGCCTTTAGCAGCGCACAAAAACGCATCTTTTTGACAAATGATTTTACCATTCATGCGGTACAAATCTAAAGCGATAATTTTACCAGGGTAGGGTGCTGCAAAAGTGACTCTCTTTTTACCGCTGCCATTGTTTGTAAACGCAGTCATAAATAAACTTTCGCCAGTTAATAAACGTTTGCCGGCTGACATTAATTTGCCAAGAAAACCGCTGTTGTTGTTATTGTTGCTGCCATCGCCAAAGATGGTCTCCATTTGAATTTCGCGGTCCATCATCATAAAACTACCGCTTTCGCCAATGGCTGTTTCTTGTGGGTCGAGTTCAAGCTCAACACACTGCATTTCTTCGCCTATTATTCTATAATCAATTTCGTGGTTTTGTATCATACTTCAAAATTCAATGTTGGAAAATTCACTTCAAATTAAAATCGACCAATACGCAATTATTTATCGTTTAAAGTCGTATCGTATTTTGCCAAAACAACTTCAATTTTCTTTCTACTTGCTTCCATTATTTTAGCAGCTTGTGCATAGTAAACTTTATTTTCCTTGTCGATTCTTTTGTATAAATTTAAATAGAAAATTTTCAGTGTAGCAGCCGATTGTAGTTCTTTTAAACACTCAATCGCTCGCTCTTTTTTAATGTTGTTAGCCGCCATTGAATTAAGTTCAACGAGTAACTCATCAATTAAATCAAGTTGGTTGTAAAGGGTTAAATAATTAAGACCTGTGGTAGCATTCGAATACGAATTGTCATCCGCATTTTTCAAGTGTGAAATAAAAAAGTCTATCTCATTGTTTTTGCTGTAACGGCCAACTGTATAAAAGACATAGCTCTGTAATTGTAAGTTTTTTTCTTCTCTGTGTTCGTTTGCGAAATTATAAGCAACTTCTTTATTGATTGATCCCAATGCTTGAAGTGCTTTTGAACAAACATTGTATGAAGAGTCGTGAAGCATTTTAGTTAAACGGTCTTCATCTTTTTGCTCTTGAAGAAAAGGAATACAAGCCGCTCTAACTGCCGATTTAGGGTCGCTCATGGCCAAGGTTTCAATATCGGTTAAAACAGGTTTGGCTTCAATGTCTGTGAGTTCTAAGCTGTTTAAATTATCTAAGGCTGTTTCTCTTAAATACCAAAATGAATCATTTAAATATTTACTGTTGTAGATGACCCTTTGACCTTTGTCTTGTTGTAATTCATTAAGTTGTTTAAGTGCTTCGGCTTTGTGTGTGGCAAGGGTAGCATATTTCAATTGGTCTTCCCAAGCAGCAATGCTTTTGGTTTCAGTAATGTCGGCAAGTAATTGGTGTTCCGCATCGAATACAACTGCTAAAGGTTTGCTTTTAGATTTTAGGCCAAAAGTTTGTGAATCTTTGTCAACAATAATGCGATGTCTTTCAATTCCTTTTGCGGTATAAATATCAATGTCTATTGGTAACTTATAAACCGTTGATTTTTGAATCACGGTGATGCCGTATAGTTCGCCTGAACCATTGTATGTTTGGTGTTTTACTTCAATTTCTGGGTGGCCCGCATTGATGAACCATTGGTTGAAAAACCAGTTTAAATCTTCGCCAGTTACTTCTTCGAAAGTTGTTCTTAGATTGCTTAATTCAACAGTTTTGAAAGCATTTCTTGTAAGGTATAAATTGAGGGATTTAAAGAAGGCTTCATCACCAACATATTTGCGCAACATGTGCAAAATGGCACCCCCTTTTTGATAGCTATGTCTGTCAAATAAATCATCGCGTTTGCTGTAGTTATAGCGAATCATTGGTACTTGTTTGTCTTCTGCTTCATTCAAATAATAACTTAGAAACTCATCAAATTTCAAATCGGCTTCGTTTCTGCCATATTTGTGTTCGTTCCAAAGGTATTCGCCATAGGTTGCAAAAGATTCATTTAAAGGAATGTTACTCCAGCTTTCGCAGGTCACTAAATCGCCAAACCAATGGTGAAATAATTCATGACAAATCACATCCTCGTAGGTGTTATCGAGGTGTTCGCGGTTGGTATGGTTTAATTTGTCAAAGTGCACCACACAGCCAGTGTTCTCCATGGCGCCACTCACAAAATCGCGCACAACCACTTGATCAAATTTTGGCCAAGGGTAATCGTAGCCTAGTTTTTTACTGTAGAATTCAAGCATTTCTGGGGTATTGCCAAA
>CANFUB010000203.1 GCA_947450015.1 Bacteroidota bacterium
AATTTAATTGAGGCAAGTCGCGAGCCTTTATTTACGGTGAATCCCGCAGGGAAAATTACCGATATGAATTTAGCATCGGTAACCATTACCGGTGTATCGCGCGAGGATATGATAGGCACAGATTTTTATGACTATTTTACAGAACCAAAAAATGCAAGATTAGCAACACAATCAGCCTTTGCAAATGGTTTTATAGCCGACTATCCTTTAACCATACGCGACCATCATTTAACAGAAGTATTGCTCAATGGATCGGTATACAAAGACCCCAGTGGAAAGGTTTTAGGCATTGTGGTAGTTGCAAGAGACATTACAGAACAAAAGGCAATTGAAAAAGAATTGATAGAAGCAAGGGTATTTGCAGAACTAGCCACCTTCATTGCAGAAGAAGCCAAGGTAAAAGCAGAAAATGCTGTAGAAATTGCTGAAGAAGCTGTTAAAACCAAACAACAGTTTTTATCGAATATGAGTCATGAGATACGCACCCCAATGAATGCTATAATAGGATTTACAAAAGTGTTATTAAAGACAGAACTAACTGAAAAACAAAATGAGTATTTAAATGCAATTAAACTAAGTGGAGACGCTCTGATTGTGTTGATCAATGACATTCTAGATCTTGCAAAAGTGGAAGCAGGTAAGATGGTATTTGAGTCGAGGCCACTTAAATTAAAATCTTCCTTAAGTTCGATGATGCATTTGTTTGAAGCCAAAATTTTAGAAAAAAATTTAGCGCTTATAAAGTTGTATGATGAGAAGATTCCTGAAATTTTATTAGGAGACTCGTTGCGCTTAAATCAAATCATCTTAAATTTAATGAGTAATGCTGTTAAGTTCACCACGCATGGCCGCATTGTTTTTGAAGTCAAAATATTAATTGAAACGGAAATAGATGTTAATTTAGAATTTTCTATACAAGATACAGGTGTAGGAATTGCGCTAGAAAGCATCGATAAAATATTTGAAAATTTCCAACAAGCGACTACAGGCACCTCGCGATTATTTGGTGGCACAGGTTTAGGATTAGCAATTGTCAAGCAACTCGTAGAATCGCAAGGTGGCAAGGTGAAAGTTAGCAGTGAAATTGGCAAAGGGTCATGTTTTAGCTTCACTATAAACTTTTTAAAAACAAATGATGTTTCGCTTACAGAGGAACTTCCCATTGAATTCAATCTCGAACAACGCAATATAAGTGTCCTTGTTGTTGAAGACATCCCCCTCAATCAATTGTTAATGAAAACACTTTTGGATGAATTTGGGTTTAAGAAGGAAATAGCGGCCAATGGGTTAATTGCGATTGAAAAATTAAACACGGGTCACTTCGACATTGTGTTAATGGATCTACAAATGCCCGAAATGAATGGGTTTGAAGCAACCACCTATATTAGAAATGTTTTAAAATCCAATATTCCAATCATTGCATTAACAGCCGATGTAACAACTGTTGACTTAGCCAAATGCAAGGCTGTAGGCATGAATGATTATATTACAAAACCAGTGGACGAACAATTGTTATACAATAAAATTTTAACCCACGTGAATAAGTCGCCATTGGGAACCAATATAAATGACGCAACGTTTGAAGTAAAGGAATTAAAAAAAACAAACTTTACCGATTTAACATACTTACACAAAATCACAAAATCAGATTCAAAAATCATGATGGAGATGATTAATTTATATTTAAATCAAACACCTACTTTAATTAATGAAATTAAGGAAAGTATGCTAAATTCAGACTGGAATCAAATGAAGGCTTCAGCCCATAAAATTATACCTTCTTTTACAATCATGGGCATTAATAAAGAATTTGAAACAGTTGCACTTAAAATTCAAAAGTTTGCCGAGAATCAAGCCTCGCAAGACAATATTCAGGAATTGATTAACACACTTGATGAAGCATGTTCTGAAGCTTGTGTTGAATTACTTCAATTTCATACACAACTAAAACAAAACCAAGCATGAAACAACCAACAAAACCTATCAAATTATTCTTAGTAGATGATGATGCTTTGTTTTTAAAAGCCTTAGAATTAGAATTTAGAAACCATGCCGATTTTGAAATTCAAACATTTTCTACTGGCGAAGCTTGCCTCAACAATTTAGAAACACTGCCAGATGTCATTATTTTAGATTACCATTTGGATAGCATTGTGAGTGGTGCGATGAATGGTTTAGACACCCTCGATCAAATTAAAATAGTTCACCCAGAAATCCCTGTCATCATACTCTCATCTCAGGATAGCATTGAAGTTGCAATACAATGCATGCACCACAAATCATACGATTATGTGGTAAAAAGTGAAACGGCTTTTTTTCGATTGCAAAAGATAATTACCACCATCTTTAGTTATATCAAACTCGAAAAAGAGCTCGACTGGTATGTCAAAAGGATGTAAACTCGCGCACCTTTCTTTCTTATTCTAAAAAAACATACCAAGCGGTATGTTTTTTTTGTGTGAATACTGTAAGCTTTTTATAAGATTGTGTAATACTTAAAACAGGTAAGATAAGCACCTTTGTATCCGTTAACAGCGTAATAAAAAAAAATGAAAAACTTATCCGAACTCAAAGGCAATTGGAACGAAACCAAGGGCAAGCTCAAACAAAAATTCGCCATCCTTACCGACAGCGATGTATTGCTAATAGAAGGCAAACAAGATGAAATGCTTGGGCGCTTGCAAATCAAATTAGGCAAAACCAAGGAAGAATTACAAAAGGTAATTAGCGAATTATAAAATTAAATTAATAATCAAACCAATCACAATATGAACTTAAAATCAATCTCAATGCTTGCTGCAACAACAATTACACTAGGCACAATGATGACAGGATGCAGCAGTCCGGCAACAAAAGTTGAAGATGCTAAAACGGAAGTCGTAGAAGCCAACAAAGACCTTAATGAGGCCAACAAAGACTTAAGCGAAGCCAATGAAGCTTATAAAGCTGATGTAGAAAACTACAGAAAAGAAACCGCCGATAAAATTGCTGCAAATGAAAAAAGCATTGCTGCATTTAATGCCAGAATCGACCTTCAGAAAAAAGAAGCCAAGGCAGAATACAAAGCAAAAATTGCAGAACTCGAAAAAAAGAATTCAGACATGAAAAAGAAAATGGATGATTACAAAGAAGATGGCAAAGACAACTGGGAAAAATTCAAAACAGAATTTAACCATGACATGGAAACGCTTGGTGCAGCATTTAAGGACCTAACTGTTAAAAACACGAAATAAAACCAAACAAAGAATCACAATGAAAAAAAGTATTTTTTCTCTATTGATCACAAGTACCATAGCCTTGAGTGGCTATGGCCTTGCGACCGAAGGTGGTGGAGACAACCGCGACCGTATGCACTTAGGAGCCAAACTTGGCTTGAATTATTCGAACGTTTATAATACCTCGGGCGAGAACTTTGTAGCCGATCCAAAATTTGGAATTGCAGTTGGTGCATTCGCCACCCTACCTTTTGGTAAACTCTTGGCATTTCAACCTGAAATACTACTTTCTCAAAAAGGATTTAAAGGCAATGGCCAATTGTTAGGCAGTCCCTATAGCTTAACAAGAACCACTACATTTATTGATGTCCCTTTGTTTTTTGCAGTACGCCCCACTGGTTTTTTAACGCTACTAATAGGTCCACAGTATTCATATCTAGTGAAACAGAAAGATGAATTCGGAAGTGGCCCAAACAGTTATTTACAGGAGCAGGAATTCAAAAATGACAATATCCATAAAAATATACTATGTGTGGTAGGTGGTGCCGATATCAATATCGATCATTTTATCATCAGTGCACGTGCGGGTTGGGATGTCCAAAAAAACAATGGCGATGGCAGTTCTGCTACCCCACAATACAAAAATGTATGGTACCAAGCTACCGTTGGTTTTCGTGTATTTTAATTTAACAATAATTCATGAAACAACTCATCTCACATCCATTGGTCCTCTTATCCATTTTTATGATTGGCTTAATCATTTCATTGCCCAGTTGCCAGAAATACGAAAATGGTCCGACCATTAGTTTGCGTTCGCGCAGCGAGCGATTGGCCAACGTTTGGAAGGTAGAAAATTACAAAGTAAATGGCAACGATTTAACATCGTTGGTGACCAATTATACCGAAACATTTTCGAAAACAGGTAGCTACACTTACGAATGGGGATTGTTGAATAACAATGGTACTTGGAACTTCCAGAACAACGACAAAGAAATTAAATTAAATGGCAATGACAATCAAACATCGCGGATACTTACCATTTTAAAACTCGAAGAAAATACCCTTTGGTATTATTATATGGATAGCAACGACCGTCACGATTTACATTTAGTTTCAAATTAATATACAACAAAAAAAATGCATACAAAACAATTCTCTCTTTGCTTAACGCTAGCCGTTTTAAGCTTTAGCACCCAAGCACAACAAACAATGGGTTACGAAAAATATGGTAAAACACTAAACCTTGGTGTTGGTATTGGCTATTATGGATACATCGGTAATTCAAGTCCTGTATTACATGCCGATGTTGAATTTGATGTCGCCAAAAATTTTACACTTGCACCTTCAATTAGTTATTTTTCTTACCATAGTAATTATTATTGGGGCAACAACAACAATCCTTACCGTTATTACAATTACCGTCAAACCATTGTGCCCATTGGCATTAAAGGCACTTACTACTTCGACAATTTATTGCATGCCAATAAAAAGTGGGACTTCTATCTAGCGGGTTCTCTAGGAGTTGCCATCATTAAATCGACCTGGGACGATGGCTATTATGGCGATCGCAATTTGTACCGCAACGCCTACCGTGGCAGCACACCCTTGTACCTCGATTTACACATCGGCAGCGAATATCACTTCAATAACAAAGTAGGTGCATTCCTTGATTTATCAACGGGTGTATCAACTTTAGGTTTAGCAATTCACTTATAATACAAAATTTACAAACGTATACTAACATGAGCAATATTCTTTACATCATCGCAGTTTTCTTTATCATCGCATGGCTAATAGGCTTTATAGGCTACAATGCCGGCGGCCTCGTGCACATCCTTTTAGCAATCGCAGTGATTGCAGTTCTTCTTCGCATCATACAGGGCAAACGCCCCATTTAAAACCTAATTCAAATGTTACAAAAAATCAAAATTCAAATCCTATTAGCTGTGCTAGCTTTAACAGTAATGCCCGCTAACATTTATGCCGACACGAAAGCTGCCTCAACAGCCATTTCATCTGCAAATCCAACAACACCAACTTATATAAAGGTAG
>CANFUB010000204.1 GCA_947450015.1 Bacteroidota bacterium
AGTGCATAATTGTATAATGCTTCTTTGGTTGTCATAATTAAAATGTTTAAATATTTTTAGCGCCTTCGGGCATTTTATAAAAGGTAGGATGTCTGTAAATTTTATCGTCAGCAGGATCAAAAAATTCTGCTTCCTCTTCTACCGTAGTGGCTGCTATGCTGCTCGATGGCACCACCCAAATAAGGCGACCTTCGCCTCTTCTTGTATAAATATCACGGGCGTTTTGCAAAGCCATGTTTTTGTCTGATGCATGTATACTGCCTTCGTGTTTAAAAGGACTTCCACCCTTTTGAATAAATACTTCCCATAAAGGAAGTTGATCGTTATTATTTTCCATTGTATTTATTTTTTTAAGATTGTTATATATTTTAAAGACTTGTTGCCGATTGCATGGCATTTATTTTTTCTGAGTAGGCCAATACAGCTTGTCGAACCCATTGACCTTCGTTGTGATATTTGATATGATGCGCCATGCGTTTGTGGTTGCAAAGACCATTGCCTTTTACCACATTCCAAAACTCATCCCAATTAATGGCGCCTATTTCCCAGTGCTTGCTTGTTTCATTAAATTTCAAATCTTTATCGGGCACTGTTAAGCCAATGACATACGCTTGATCGACTGTTTTATCAATAAATTTTTGACGCAAATCATCATTGCTTGCGCGTTTAATTTTCCATTGCATCGATTCTTGGGTATGCCATGAATCTTTATCCGAAGGACCGAACATCATGAGCGAAGGCCACCACCAGCGGTTCATGGCATCTTGTGCCATTTCCTTTTGAGCTGCTGTACCATTCATCATGGTCGCCATGATTTCGTAACCTTGACGTTGGTGAAAACTTTCTTCCTTACAGATACGCACCATTGCCCGCGAATAAGGCCCATAGGAAGTCCTCTGAAGCGAAACTTGGTTCACAATAGCCGCACCATCCACCAACCATCCAATCGCGCCTATATCGGCCCAATTTAAAGTTGGATAATTAAAGATATGTGAATATTTGGCTTTGCCTTCGTGCAGTTGTTGTATCATTTCGCTGCGGTCCATGCCCAAGGTTTCGGCTGCTGAATACAGATACAAACCGTGCCCACCTTCATCTTGAATTTTTGCTAATAAAATTTTCTTAGCTCTTAAAGTTGGTGCACGCAACACCCAATTGCCTTCTGGCTGCATACCGATGACTTCCGAATGCGCGTGTTGGGTCATTTGTCGCAATACCGTTTTGCGATAAGCTTCTGGCATCCAATCCTTCGGCTCTATTTTCTCATCTTGTTCAATCAACGCATTGAAGCGTTTTAATTTTTCTTCTTCTGTCATACTGATTTTATTTTAATGATGAATACTAATTTTTAATGTTAAAATGTTCCCCAATTTTTTAATTCTTCTTCCGACCATAATTCAGGGAAGAAAATTCTGCGTTGGTATTTAGGATGCATGTATTTTCGCCAGTCGCTACCACCTGTTGCTTCGGCATTGCCAAGGTATTTGCCGGCAGCATCGTAATGCGCCATTACCCATGTCACATTCACTGTGTAATCATAGTGGCGCATGGCCTTAATCAGTGCCTCATCCTTTTTTACCTCATCAGGCAATTGCTTAAAACGGGTCCACAAATTGGTGGTGTTATAGGTTTCCATTTTGATGAGAAAATCCGCCTTGTATCTTTTTTCAAACAACTGTATCAATGTGTTTTTTTTACCTGTTGCATGGTCTTTACCCGCAGCCTGCCAATACAAATGCTCATAGGCATGTTCGTATGAAGTACTTCTATCGATGGTAGCGCGAAAGCGGTGGTCGATTAAATTAATTAACTCTGTTGACGCAAATTCAATTAAACGGTATTGCGCACTTTGAAATCCACTTGCTGGTGTCAGTGTATTTCTAAATTTCATGTATTGCTCCTTTTCCATGCCATCACCCATGATATCGAAAGAAGAAGAGAGCATATCGAAATAGCGACTGATGCGTCTTAGTTTTTCTGTAAAAAAGGGTGCAGTAATGGTCTCGCATTGGCTCACCTGATCAATCTCCCACAAAATCATTTTGAAAAGGAGCTCATTGATTTGGTGGTACATGATGAACACCATTTCATCGGGCAAAGTACTGCGTTGCAATTGTAAATTTAACAAGGCATCGGTATGAATGTAATCCCAATAGGTAATCGGTTTAGCCCATATCAAGCCTTCCAAATGCACATCGGGATTTTGATCGATGGCCTTGAATTTTTCTTCAATGCGTTGATGCAATTGTACTTGTTCTTCTCTCATAAACTTTACTTAAATTGAATTGACCATCGGTGTTACACCCAAATCTTTCAAACGTTTGATGTGTGAATTAAGTGCTGCGCCAAAACTTGGTTTTAAGTTATAGGGCATACCAAATTCTTTAGCTGTTTGCTCAACAATAGGTGCTAATTTTGGATAATGAATATGACAAATATTGGCAAACAAGTGGTGTTCTATCTGAAAATTTAAGCCGCCCACATACCAACCAATTAATTTATTGTTGCGCGCAAAATCGCTGGTTGTGTGCAATTGATGCACCAACCAATCGCTTTCGATATTGTGGCCAGGCAACGGCTGTTCGGCACCTTCAACCACATGGGCCATTTGAAATACAAAACTTAAAATTATACTGGCTACCCAGTGCATCATAAAGAATCCAATTAACACTTGTAAAACTGTAAAGTCGGTCAACCAAATCGGCAAGCCAAGTATTACCGTTAGGTAAATTATTTTTCTAAATACCATTTTGGTGTATTCACTAGATAATTTTTTATTCTGTCCTTTCACTAAACCATTTTTGTTATAATTAAAAAGTCTTGAAAAATCATTTGTTAGCATGGTTAAAGTCATTAAGCCATAAAAAACAAACGCATAAATAAATTGAAATTTATGAAACCATTTCAGCGGTTTATTTTCAGATAAACGAATGGGTCCTTTTGAATCAATATCTTCATCTAAACCCGAAATATTGGTGTATGTATGATGCAAAACATTGTGTTGAATTTTCCAATTTAAAATATTGCTTCCCAACAAATACAAAGTACCAGAAAGCCATTTATTCACCCATTGACGTTGGGAGTATGACCCATGGCAAGCATCGTGCATAACACCCATGCCCACACCTGCAACACCAATACCCATAAGCACCGTTAGAAGCAGCGCTAAGAAGGCCGACATCGGTACACTTAATATGAGTGCATAAGGCACAAGATAAAGACTTAACATTACAATGGTTTTTATAACCATCGCAGTATTGGCCTTAGTAGATAAATGATTATTTTTAAAATAGTCGTTGACATTTTTTCTTAATGTCTGAACGAATAGCTTCTCATGGCTGTCGTGTGGTGTAAATTTTACTATGTTCATGGAGGAAACGCGGGTATAAATAATTTGTAAATGTTAATTTTAAAAAACAGGATTCTGATCGAACAAATGGTGAATGATGGTATCAATTTGTTCTTGAGGTGTATCTGATGTTATGTGATTATTCATGATAACATCGTTGATCATTTCACTTTGAAGATTACCTTTATCGAGGGCCACTTTGTATTCAATATCACTAAAGGAAACCATGCTATACAGAGGGAAATAATGATTTGGATAAATTTCGCTGATGCGCCTTTCAATTTTTTGTTGCAATTGGTAGGCGGGGTCACTGACCTTGTCGCGCATCACCAAATAATTTTGAAGTGATAAATCTTGCACCGCATCGCCATTGGGTTTACGTGCAATTTCATAAGCCTTGAAAACTGCTGGCCAATCTTCATTGTGCTTTTGCATCAGTGAAAAAAGTACTGAGCAATCTTCAAAACCACAGTTCATACCTTGACCAAAAAATGGCACAGTGGCATGTGCTGCATCGCCCATCAATGCTAGTTTATTGTGGGTCCATGGGAAACAACGAATAATGGCCAAAGATGACAATGGATGCAAATCCCAACTATCGGCCACATTTGGCATTAAGTTATAAAAATCTGGAAACACAATTTTGAAAAAACTGGTCACATCTGCTTTTGTTTTCAAATCGTTAAAACAAAATTCATGGCCTTCAAAAGGCATGAACAAAGTACAAGTGAATGAGCCATCGAAATTTGGAAGCGCAATTAACATAAAGCGCCCACGTGGCCAAATATGCAAAGTTTGTTTTTCTAATTTATAGGAACCATCGGCATTGGCTGGCAATAAAATTTCTTTGTAGCCATCCGGAATATAATTTTGTGAATAGCTAAAACGGTCGAGCTTTTGCATCGCACTGTATCTTGCGGCAGAAAAAGCACCATCGGTTGCAAAAACAACCTCGGATTGATGCTCTGACAATTCACCCGTTTGGGTATTTTTAAAATAGGCTATCCCTTTGTCATAATCGACATTGATACACTCTTCGTTGAAATGAATTTTGGTTGCTAAATTCTCTTCTGCAATGCTCATTAATTTCGCATTGATTTCGCCACGCGAAACTGAATAGATGGCTTGACCTTCTGTGCCATAAGGTTGATACGCAAGTGTGCTATCTAAATTGTGAATGGTGCGACCATGCATTGGGATGGCAATTTTTCTAATTTCATCACCTATACCAACTTCATCCAATGCTTTCCAACCGCGGTAGGAAGTGGCCAAATTAATCGACTTACCAGCCGACATTTTGGTTAATCGCATATCTGGTCTTCTTTCGAAAATTTCTACTTTGTAGCCTGCTTTTGCTAAATAAATCGCCCACAAAGAGCCTACCAAACCAGAACCAATAATTGTTGCTTCTTTCATTTTATTTCAATTCTGTTTTTAAAGTTGGAACTTCCATTACAGCGCCGCAATGTTTGCACGTTCTTAAAGTAATATCATCATAGAAGCTTTGCATTAATAATGGCAATTGACCGACAATATCACTGCAATGAAAACGGGCTCTGTATAATTCTTTATCACAATTTTCGCAATACCATGCGCAGGCATCCAACTCATCTTTTTGTCTCTCGCGCTCTATTACTAAGCCAACTGTATTTGGGAACCTTTGCGGCGAATGTTCAACCTTGGGCGGCAATAAAAAAAGCTCTCCTTCTTTAATAGTAATAATGCGTGTTTTTCCATCCTCACGAATGGGCAATTGCATATCGCCTTCTAGCTGATAAAATAGTTCCTCACCTTCATTGTAATGAAACTCTTTACGCGCATTAGGACCACCAACTACCATCACCATGAATTCGCTGTCTTTATAAACCACT
>CANFUB010000205.1 GCA_947450015.1 Bacteroidota bacterium
CCCAGCGGTTTCGATACCTAAGCTCAAAGGCGTAACATCTAATAGCAATAAATCTTTCCGATTGCCTGCCAAAATATCAGCCTCAATGGCTGCCCCTAAGGCCACCACTTCATCTGGATTCAATTCGTTGTGCACTTGGTTCTTCTTGAAAAAAGCCTTCACTGCATCAACCACTGCTGGTACACGTGTACTACCGCCCACCATGACAATCTCGTTTATATCTGTTAAACTAACCTCGGCATCTCTCACAGCCATTTTACAACATGCAATGGTTCTGGATACAATTTCTGAAATAGCTAAATTAAATTCTTCTATCGTATATTTAAATTGGTGTTTATTGCCTTCAATTTCCAATTCACAATCTACTTCATTATTCGTAGACAAATGTTTTTTTACTTGCTCGGCTTGTAAGCGAATGGACTGATAAAGCGATTTATTTTTCTCGAGGGTTTCTATTGACAATCCAAACTTTTGGCACCATTGCATAACGATGGCTCTGTCAAAATCATCACCACCTGTATAGGTATCACCATTGGTAGCCAATACTTCGAACACACCTTGTTCAATTCTTAGAATGGTAATATCAAAAGTACCACCACCTAAATCATATACAGCAATGCATTTATTTTCATCTTTATTTAAACCGATACCATAAGCCAAACTGGCTGCCGTTGGTTCGTTTACAATGCGCAATACATCGAGACCAGCAATTTTGCCGGCATCGCGGGTGGCTTGACGCTGACTATCGTTAAAATAGGCAGGCACAGTAATGACTGCTTTTTTAATTGAGGTGTTCAATACCGCTTCGGCATTTTCTTTTAAAGCTTTTAAAATGAAGGCTGATAATTCAATTGGATTATAGAATTTACCATTCATTTCAACGCGAATCATGGCCTTGGTTTCGTCTTCAATGATGCGATAACCGTAGCTATTGGCGTGTGCCTGAATATCGGTATAGGAGCGACCGAGCAATCGTTTTACAGAATAAATGGTGTTTTGCGGATCGGTGATTAAGTGCGGTTTTGCAGCATTCCCCACTTTAATTTCTCCGTTGGGATTGAAATACAAAATGGAAGGCACAATGGTAGCATCGGATTTTGAAAGGCAATACGGTTGACCATTTTTAGCATCGATTATGGCCACCAAACTGTTGGTAGTCCCTAAATCGATTCCTATAATGATATCTGCTTTTTTTACAGATCCGTCTTTTATGTTTATACTTATTCTGGCCAAAGGAGGTGCTTTCTAATGAGGGAGACAAAATTAACTAAAAATGGTTTTATAAAACACCTTAAATAAAAAAATTAGTAACATCATAAAAGGTCATTACAGATGTATTTTAAAGAGAAAGGGCGAATTTGAATTTGATAGAAATTATTTCTACCTTTGTTAGACAGACCATTACAAAGATTTCAAAACCATTAGGCAACGAATCTTATTTTTTTGTGTCCCATTTATATGAAAAGACTACTACCCCTCTTTATCTTCTTTGTTTTAGGTTTTCAACCCTTAAGCGCTGTTTCTCCAATTGGTGGGGAAGTTTATTACCGACACTTAAAGAACTTAGAATACGAAGTTACCATTATGGCTTACAGGGATTGCCGCGCAACCCCAATGGGCATGATGGATTTGTATATTACAAATGATTCCTTTTATGTGATTACCAAAACCACAAGGGTAAAGATTGAGGACATTGCCACTTATTGTCCTACAAAAGTTTGTAATCCATCTAATTCTACAGGTTCTGCTCAAGGTGTTGAGGTCCATTATTATTTAGATACCATTGATTTTAATTCTGGGGTCTACAAAAAATTTATTTCTAAAAATTATTGTACGGTCAATTTCGCCTTGTACACTTGTTGCAGAAATGGCTCTATTTTAACCGTAACTCCTAGTGGCTTATTTGTTGATGCTATGTTGAATCTATGCACGGCCGTAAAATCACCTATTGTTACACCGCGTTTTTTAAACCAACCGCAATTCATGTTATCGTGTAATCAAACTTACAGTGAATCCTACTTGGCAGATGGACAGTTAGCCGGCGACTCATTGGGTTACGAACTTGTAAAAGCGCAAGAATTTTACAAATATGATTGCAGTTATCAAGGAAGCTATACTGAGAAAATGCCATTGACACCTTATTGCATCCCAATTGGAAGTGTTAACTGTGTTCCAAGTGCTGTAAATCTACCTGTGAGAGGAATGAATTTTAATCCTAAAAATGGCAATTTCATTGTCACACCAACCCATTGTGCAGAAGTGGCAGTGATTGTAGTTCAAGTAAATATCTATCGAAAAGATAGCGGTAAATACAAACGCATTGGTTATGTAAAACGCGATATGTTGCATGTTACTTATAAAACAACGATTAACAAACCAAGTCTGCTCACCTACCGCGATTATCAAATTAAAGCCCGCGAAAATACTTGTATTGACATTAAAATAAAAGATGATACCACCGCTAAAAACAAGGACACCGTAAAAGTAATCATCAAAAAATTTCCAAAATATGGTCAACTTAGTTTACTAGATTCCAATGCGCGTGAAAAGACCTTGCACTATTGTTGGAATGTAACGGATGCCAATTACATCGACAAATTAGAAGACAATCTAACGCTTTATGCCTATGACAAGGCCTGTACTTCTGGTCAAGCAATTGCAACGACCATTAATTTCAAAGCGGTTGCACCTGATTCTTTAACCACGATTAATGTCAAAACATTTTACGACATTAATAAAAATGGTAAACGCGAAACTGGCGAGCCTTATCGTAGTGCACCTATCCTATTCAACAGGAATGGCACATTGAGTTTATTTAACACGGATGCTAATGGCAGCCTTATTCAAAAACCATTGTATGGCAGTTTTAAAATCGAGCATCGCAGAAACCAATTCACATACTCAACCAATAACATCGCTGTATTTAAAGGTCAATTTGATAGCACCTATACCCTCGAACTTGGCTTTAATTATTCGCAAGGGATTAAGGGTCGCGTGTTCGAAGACGTGAATAACAACTGTACCTACGAGCAAGGTACCGACTTGTTATTAAGCGGTGTTAAAATCAATGCAGTGAATGAAAATGCAGCTGCATTTACCGATGGCAGAGGCGAATTTTTATTCAATAGCAAGCTTGGCAATTACAAGCTTGAAATAGATCCTCAACTGGCCTATAAAACAAGTTGTTTTAGCAGTGTTGCAGTGTTGATTCAAAAGGACTCTCAATCGCTCATTTATGATTTTCCTGTAAGAAAGAGAACCAATTTCAAAGACCTTAAAATAGGACTTAAACCGGTAGCACACATTCGCAACAATGCCGGCTTTGCGCAAGAATTGACCGTTGAGAATGTTGGGAACACCAATGTTTCTCGCTTCTACATTGCTTTATTGCCTTCAAAGAAATTGCAACAATTTAGTTCTGTAGCAAGCAATACCATTTATAATGATACAATATTTTGGCTCATCGATTCGATGCCTAAGGGTACTAAAAAAACAATTGCATTTAATCACAGTATCACCAAAGCCAATTATACCGCTGGCGAAATATTGAATTATAAAGCATGGGCATTTGTAGAAGACAGTGTGATGGCTAACAATTTTTATGCATTAAATGAAATAATAAAAGACAGTGGCTGTTGCAGTGTTTCTGAAAAACGCAGCTATGCCCCTCGAAGGTATTATCCAATTGAAAAAACCATTACTTATAACCTCAATTTCTATCCGAGTAACTTGAGTAAAATGGTCTACCTAACAGATACCATAGATGATAACCGTTTCGACCTACAAACCTTGCAATTATTGGGTACTCCATTGAGTCATACCATTTATCTTAATAAAAATGTTTTGTATATTGATTATCAATCCAATAATTCCATTACCAATACCAATTATACTTATAGCATAGCACTTAAAAAGGATATCACCGATAGTTTTAACGTTACAAATACAGCTTATGCATTGTTTGACAATGGTCCTACACAAAAATCAAACACCACCACCAACACCATTCTTTCACCAATCGTTTATCCAAACTTAAGTTTGCCCGATATATGTGAAGATGCACGTTTTAACTTAGCCTTCAACACTAACTACACCCCAGAAAAAAACAACCGTTTTAAAATTTATCTTTCAGATAGTGCAGGTCAATTTAGTCAACCAAGTTTACTACTTGACACCCTAAGCAATGGCACTAACAATACCTTTAGCGTACCTACTCCAAATGTATACCTTTCTCATACCTACCAATTAAAGGTAGTGGGTACAAATCCCTCAACAGAAGCTTTTGCTAACATCCCTGCTCCAAGCATTACCATACACCCCAAGCCTCGTGTAATGTTCACTACTAATTTAAAAAGCGGATCACTTTGCTATGGTGATACCATTAAAATTCAAGCCAGCGGAGCGAATGAATATTGGTTCTTTAATTACCGAAAACCAGGTGGCACTTTTTCAAAAACAAATAGCTACAGTGAAAGACTTTTTAATACGGCCAATTACGAAATAACTTTTAAATCCGACAAAGGTTGTACTGCTATCTCACCTGTAATAAGTACTGGCATTTATAACTTACCTAAAGTAAAACTCAGTGCCACAACAACTGATTTATGTGTTGGCAATGCAATCGAGTTGAAATTTTTTGGCGCTTCAACATACGATTTGTATTTAGATGGCAACAATTTATTGACAACAGGTTTAAGCAGTTCTCCAATCATACAAACGCCACCTGTGAATCAACATTATTATACCATGGTGGGCACCGATTTATATGGCTGCAAAGACAGTAGCAACAAAGTGAAAGTTACCACCCACCCTTTGCCGAGTCAACCGACAGTTACAAGAATTAACCGTGCACTTAAATCAAATTATTCTTTTGGCAACGAATGGCTCTTGAATGGCTTTAATATTGACAGTGCCAAAGCACAGTATTTTTATCCGCCATTTGATACTAAATTTAGTGTGCGTCATACAGATACGAATGGCTGTCAAAGCACTTCAATAGAATACAATGTTAATTATACAAACCTCGCTTCACATCATTTGCAGACATTAATTAAAGTATTTCCAAATCCAGCGCAAAATTTATTGACCATAGAAGCCCTGCAAGGGATGGATTATAGTTACCGATTATTTGATAGTTATGGTAAATTAACCATTGAAAATAATGGTGTAAATACAACAAGCATA
>CANFUB010000206.1 GCA_947450015.1 Bacteroidota bacterium
ATTAATAAACAGCTTATTCACAAATATTTATTATATTCGCTTTAATTTAATTTTTATCACTTTTATAAAATAAAATAGCAAAAACAACCCAGATTTGAAGTCAAAAAGGTAGAAACAGTGCATATTTTGTTAAATTTTTACTATTTTTGCACCAAACTAAAATAATCTCATCTTAATGAGTAGAAAACTAATAAAAATTGGTCGCACGTTCTCTTTATTGTTTATACTTTCGTTTTTCAACGCAAGTTATGGACAATGTAAGGCCGATTTTTCCCTCCCTTCTTTTCAATGTTTCGGCAGTAAACTTACATTTACCAATACAAGTACCGGCAGCAATTTGCATTACCGTTGGGATTTTGGCGATCCTTTTTCAGGTGCAGCTAACACGGATACAATTGCCAATGCCAGTCACACCTACTTAATAGATGGCCTCATCAATGTTAAACTTATTATTAGCAGCAATAGTGGCTGCGCTGACACCATTGTTAAAACAATGCGCGTCCTTAAAAAACTAAGTGCCAATTATACCATTAGTCAATCCTGTCTTAACCAAGCGGCAGCCTTTGTTTCTACAACAGCCATCGATACCTTCGACAAAATAAGCACCCACGCCTGGACCTTTGGAGACGGAGGAACATCTGCAACCGCGAATCCTACGCATTCCTACAGCAGCACTGGCACTAAAAACATTCGCTACATTGTTACAAGCACCAAAGGTTGTAAAGATACCCTTTCAAATAGCATCACCGTATTCGATGCCATATCCATTACGACAAGTAAGGATTCTGCATGCTTGGGCGACTTAATTAATTTCTCTATGAGTGCCGGCAGTATTAGCGCTTCGGTCTATAAGTGGGACTTTGGTGATGCCAGCAGCAGTACCTCTCAAAACACATCTCACCTTTACAATATTTCAGGTAATTTGAATGTTAAAGCCATTTTTACTTATTCAAATGGCACTGCATGCAGCACTTCAAAACTCTTAAAAATCAATCCAAGACCTTTGGCTGATTTTATTATCAAAGATTCTATTCAATGTTTTAAAAGGAATTCGGTTTGCATTAAATTCAAAAAACCAAGTATCAATTTATCCTATTGTGCCTTCTCATTTGATGATGGATTTGTAGACAATACGACTGGATTAAAAGATAGCGTTATTTGCCATACCTATTCAGATAAATTTGGTGGCAGATACACTTTAAGTGTCAACATGATTGACAAAAAAGGATGTGTGGCCTCCTATACTTCTCCATTCAAAGTCATAATTTATCCTGAACTGAATGCCGATGTAATATTTCCTAAAACAACTGGCTGTTTTAAAACAACCGTCAACTTTATCAACAACTCTAACCAAGCACCCCCAAGTGTTAATAGTTATTTATGGGATTTTGGTGACGGTAGCACGGATAACACCAACTGGGCAACTACTAAACACGACTATGTAAAAGATGGGACTTTCGATGTAAAATTAATTATTAGAAACAATGTTGGTTGTACTGATACATTTTTAAGCAAGGCCGCCATTAAGAACACCAATTTTGCCATCGATGCAAAGGTTGATTCAGCATTTAGTGTCTGTCGTTCTACCAATCGATTTAAATTCAAACAAACAGTCGATCCTTTTGCCTTCATTTATTGGACCTATGGCGATGGTGACACCATGTTTAAAAAATTCTCATTCACGCACCATTATCAGCAAGTGGGTGTTTATTATCCTAAATTTTTTATTAGTAAAAACGGTTGTGGCAAAACTGTGCCGCTCGATTCTATTACAGTATATGGACCCCAAGCGGCCATCGGTAAAATCAAAAACCAATACCAATGCAGTATCCGCGATACTATTACTTTAAACAATGTTAGCAAATACTACAAAAACAAAGCCCTTAAATTCTTTTGGGATGTTGGCGATGGTTTTGCGCCCAATTGCACAAGCAATACAAAAAAAGGTTTAAACACCAATAACAACTGTCGTTATTCAGTCGATTCAACTGGTATACGCCACATGTATAAGCCAGGACAAGAAGGTTGTTACGCACCTATGCTAATTGTTACCGACACCACAGTAGGTTGCAGTGATACAGGCTATGTGGCCTTACCATTAATGAAACCGAATGCCAAAACAGGTTTAAAAGTTTTTTCAAAAGCATTATGTCCAGGACCAGAAAAATACAAACGTGTTAGTTTAGACTTCACACAAACAGTGCCTGGATGCGGCCAACAATCCTATTGGGTAATTTGGGACAGTGCCTTTGCCGCTACAACATCTAACTTCGATTCGAATTGGCGCTACATGGATACGTTTCACAACTACGACTACATGAAATTGCCGGCCAATAACCGAGTAACCATCGGTGTGGTCATTCAAAATGGAACAGATACCAGTGGCAACCAATGCACAGATACCGCATGGTATCCTAACATTATTAAGTTTAGTAAAGTGAATCCGAAATTTACGAGTAGCTACAATCCAAAAAACCATTATTGCAAAAACAGCACCTTTACCTTTAACATGGTTGACACAACGCAAGCCGATTCCTTAACTTCCATTGTTTGGTCGTGGGGCGATGGTACGTATACAAAGGTCAACAATTGCAAGCCAATAGCTCACAATTATAAAAATGCTGGTGTTTATCGCGTTGTGTTATTATTACAACACCGGGGCGGATGTTTAGGCAATGATACCATGTTATTACAAGTAGGGTATTCAAATTTCTTTTCACCTACCTACGAAGGTATTTGCGTTGGAAATGACATCACCATTTACAAGCAAATAAATTATTTAATGAATGCTACTGGGTATTGGTTTGATACTACCCGAATTAAAAAAGGACTTGAAACCTTTAAATGGGATTTTGGCGATGGCAAGGGTTTTAGTAGTACAAGTCCACTACCAATTATTCAGTACAATAAAGTTGGAAGGTATATCATCAAAATGGCAACCACCGATAGTGCAGGTTGCAAAGATACTTCTGTATCAACTCGACCAATCGTTATCTACGCCATAAAAGCTAAAGCAAATACTTTAAAAGACACCTTTGTTTGTTCTCAAAATATTGCATTTACTTCCAATGTTTTTATCGATGATTCTACTGGCAATGTGGTGCCTTACCCCGGCAATATAAAATCCTACACTTGGACATTCGCACCGAACGTTAGTAAAAGCTTTATCGCCAACCCAACAAAATTTTTAAAAACTGGTAGTTACAATGTAAAACTATCGATTGTTAGTGACAACCTTTGTAAGGACAGTGTTTATAAAACCATCACGATTAAAGGACCCAAAGCCTACTATGAATTTGTAGGTGATTCTACTGGCTGTCCGCCATTGAAAGTTACTTTTAAAAACAAGAGCACACTAGCTGTAAATTATTTATGGAAATTTAACGACCCTTACAATCAAACGTATTTTACTACCAAGGATACAAATGTTGCTTTTAATTATAATATAAGCAGCACCTATTATCCAACGCTAACTGCCACTAATTATATGTTTAGCAATGGGTTTCCAATTACATGCGTCTCTGTTTTTCCAGATACACCTTTCATCAAAACTTTGCGAAGAATTGATGTGTATGACAAACCAACAGTTAACTTTACACATAAAGTCGATTGCGCTAATAAGTCCGTTAAATTCACAAATCTAAGCACCGTTTATAAGGGCACTATTATTGAAAATATTTGGGATTTTGGAGATGGTGACACATCACATGCGACAAACCCTTCGCATACATACAGCGACACCGGCAGCTTTAAAATTACGTTAACCTCAACAACTGACAAAGGTTGTGTAGATAAAATAACAAGATTAGTAAGAGTTGCACAAGCGCCAATTGTTTCATTTTATAGAAAAGACGTATGCTTGGGAAATTCCATTCAATTCATCGACTCACTCGGCACATTTAACGACGATGTTTATTATTGGTCGTGGTACTTTGACGATGGTGGCTACAGCAATATTTCGAATCCCTTAAAGACTTTTACTAGAGCAAAAGTATTTAATGTGAGCCTCACCGTATATACATTAAGTGGTTGTAGTAATACAGCGGTCAAAAGTGTTTGGGTTCACAGTCGACCGAAAACCGACTTTACATTCGCTAACAAATGTTTAACAGACACCATCAAATTTAACAATACAACTACTTCTGACGAAACCCCATTAAAATATTTCTGGCGTTTAGGTAACGGCGACACCTCCTCTAAAACTTCTCTGAATAAGGCGTATAAAACTGCGGGCAATTATTCCGTAAAATTACTAGCAACCAACCCTTTTGGATGTGCTGATTCGATTACAAAAACAGTGATTACTTATCCGCTACCAAATGCTAGTTTTAAACTCAATTACCATACAACTTGTAAAAACGGGCACCAATTTGTTTTCAATAATACAAGCACAACAGATACTGGTAAATTATTTTACCATTGGAAATTCACAAATACAGATACGAGTATCTTAAATAATCCAACATATGCGTACAAGGCTTCTGGTAAATTTACGGTTAGGTTAATTGCGAAAACGAATTACAATTGTCGCGATACAATTTTAGATACGGTATATGTCAATCCAAACCCTGTAAGTAACAAAGCCATCATACCTTCTAGCACGGTTTGTATCAACGGCACACAATTTAAATTTATAGATAACAGCAGTATATCTTCCGGATCATGGACAAGGAAATGGTATACGGGTGATAACAATTCTGCAACAGATTCAATCCTAAGTTATAACTACAAAGACACAGGTAATTTTACTGTAAAACTTACCACCCTAAGCAATCTAAACTGTCCTGATTCTATTTTATTTAAAGTTAGGGTTAGTCCTAAACCAAAAGCTAATTTTACCATTAACAATCCTAACCAATGCGTGAATGGCAACCTGTTTGCATTCACCAATACCAGCCAAGGATTTTACAGCAGCACCACCTCGCGTTGGCATTTTGGCGATGGGGATTCATCAGTGAACACCAACAGCACCCATACTTATAAATTCCAAGATACTTTTACAGTAAGGTTAATTGCTACGAACACTTCGGGTTGTAAAGACACCATTAAAAAAGACATCATTGCCTATCCAAAACCAAGCGCACAATTCACCATCAAAGACACCTTGCCTTGC
>CANFUB010000207.1 GCA_947450015.1 Bacteroidota bacterium
ATTGCGATTACAGTTGTATGTGACATGGTAATTTTTGGCGGCCAAATAAAATTGAATGATACTTGCGAAAATAAAAAAATTGAAAACGGGGTCGATTAAACCGGTTTTAAAATAAAAGTGAGGGGTAATTGCACCAAGGTAGCATAGCACCCACCAATGGGCTAGATGTCCTTTAAATATTCTGCGACTAACATAATAGATGTAGCATAGGGTAATGATACCAAAAATGGCATTTGGAAATCTTGCGGCAAATTCATTGACCCCAAACATTTTCATTGAAGCGACTTGCATCCAAATAAAAAGAGGTGGTTTTTCCCAAAAGGGCGTATAGTTAATTTGAACCTTTGAATAATTGCCTGTCACCATCATTTCTCTGGCTGACTCAGCAAAGTTAATTTCGTCCCA
Source organism: Bacteroidota bacterium (assembly GCA_947450015.1). Lineage (GTDB taxonomy): Bacteria > Bacteroidota > Bacteroidia > NS11-12g > UBA955 > JABMMZ01. The sequence goes on from CANFUB010000207.1 coordinate 406, forward strand.
ATCGAATAAATGCACTGCACCTAAGAATGGCATGAATAGGATAATGCCAATGAATGTTATAATTAAAAAATGAAATGGATTAACTTTAAATTGCATTGCTATAATCTAACGACTGGTTGTTGCCAATAAGGGGTCACAAATTTACTTTCAAAAATAACAAATGTAATAAGTGCGATGGTAAACCCTATAATTGAACCAGCATATACATCAATCAAATAATGTTGGGCTACATATACACGCGAGTAACCCGAAACTAAAGCCAATAAGAAAAAAAAGAATTGCATGCCTTTGTTTTTACTTATGAAAGCAGCCAAGGCCAATGCACAAAAAGCCGACATGGTATGTCCTGATGGGAAACTTCCATTGCTGTGGTGTTGTATGCCTGGCACATGGTGAAATGGAATATGGTGATCCGTTAAATAGCGCAATGGTCGTGCAGCATCGGCAAATATTAAATACTTATTCAACACAATGGTTAGTCCGCAAATTGACATGGCAATTACCACCGCTAAAAAAAATCTTTTCTGCGTAAAAAGCCCCAATGCTAATACAAATAATACATAAGCCAACTCGGGCAAACGCGTAATATGGTACATTAGGGTATCCAACAAATTACTGTAATGACCATTGATAATCAGTAATGTTTCCTCTTTTTTATAAAAAATAAGCAAAGGTAAAACCAACAGTGCCAATAAAGAATGGCAAATTATGCTAACAGTTTTATTTGAATATTTTTGCTCCAAATGGGTTTAAAATAATTTTACAAAGATTGACAAAAATTTTATTTAAAAGATAATAAAAAAAGATTTAATTGCGATACGATATTAAAAGTTGTCAAAATGGTTAAAAAGCGAGAAAGAATTAAAGTTGAAATTGAGTTTCCTATCAAATGTTCCCCTTCCCTATTATATAATTACATAAGCAGTGCTTCCGGTCTTTCAGAATGGTTTGCCCACGATGTAAATAACAGAAGTAGAAATGAATTTATTTTTAAGTTTGAAGATGGCGAAGTACAGCACGCAACCGTTATTAAAAGTGTGCCTAATAAATCCATTCGTTTTAAGTTCGATGATTCAGAAGTTGATGAATATTTAGAGTTAGATATCATTGTTGATGAATTAACCGAAGATGTTGCACTTAAAGTAACAGAATTTTGTTACGAAGAAGAGAAAAGAGGCATTCAAGAGCTATGGCATAGCGAAATTGATATTCTTAAAAACGCTACTGGCGGATAGGTTTCGGTTTTTGGTACAAACTTTGCCAATGTAACCGTGTTCGGTTTATTTCATTCATGAAAAAAATAAATTTATTGGTTGTTAAAGCTTTTGTAGGACCTTTCATCGCTACATTCTTTATCTCCATGTTCTTATTTTTAATGTTATTTTTATGGAAATGGATTGATGATTTGGTTGGCAAAGGATTAGAATGGCACGTTGTAGCACGTTTATTATTTTTCTCAACTGCAGATTTAATTCCGATGGCATTGCCCTTGGCTGTGCTCATTTCGAGTTTAATGACTTTTGGAAACTTATCTGAAAGTTATGAAATGGTAGCACTTAAGGCTTGTGGTGTGAGTATATACCGCGCCTTAATGCCAGCCTTCATAATTATTATAATGCTTGCTTTTATTACGTTTTACGTCTCAAATATTGTGATTCCTAAAGCCAACTTGGAAGCCAAAAGTTTATTGTGGGACGTAAGAAACAAAAAGCCTGCTTTTAGTATTAAAGAAGGTGTTTTTTACGATGGCATTGAAGGTTATAAAATAAAAATTGGCAAAAAAGAAGCCGACAATGAAACCATCAAAGACATTCTTATTTACGAGGTAAAACCTGGTTATAGTCAACTCATAATTGTGAGGGCCGAAAGTGGCAAAATGAAATTAAGCGATGACAAACGCCTGCTTTACTTTACACTTTCGAAAGGCACCAGATACGAAGAACTCGTTGAAAATGCTGGCTACAACAGAACCTACCCAGCCACCGTTACAAAATTTGAATCGCAAAAAATAACGTTTGACTTAGGTGATCTTGAATTAAAACAAACAGATAAAGATTTATTCAAAGGCAGTGCGGTAATGATGAATATTAACGAATTGCAAAGGGCCATCGACTCTTCGAGGATTGAAATAAAAAAACACGAAAACACGGCAAGAGATTTTTTAAGACCTTATTACCCCGACCCAAAAATTCTAATTCAAAACAATGTTAAGGACAGTCCGAAGTTGCATTCAGATACTTTAATTAATAATTTCAAGCCTGAAAACAGATATAACATTTTAGAATTAGCACTTAGTACTTCACGTAATTTAAAAGACCTTGTTGGTTCGGCAGCGAATCAAATGGAAGAAATTAGAACGGATGATAGAATGTTTAACATTAAATGGCACGAGAAATTCACCTTGTCTACGGTCCTTATTATTTTATTTTTAATTGCAGCGCCACTGGGTACCATTATTCGCAAAGGTGGACTAGGAATGCCATTGGTGGTTTCCATTCTAATGTTTATCGTCTATTATATTATTAATATGATTGGTATTAAAATGGGGCGCGAAGGCATCATACCAGAATGGCTTGGCGCATGGATTGCCAGCTTGGTTTTATTGCCAGTTGGATTGTTTATCCTCAAGAAAGCATCTGTTGAATCCTCATTGTTCCAAAAAGATAAATTTGAGAAATGGCTTGAAGCCTTTAAACAAAGGTTTAGAAAAAAGGAAGCTTAAAGCTCGTGGCCCATTTTTTCTTTCTTAGTATCTAGGTAGCCTTGGTTGTGAACATTGGGTTTGGTAATGATAGAAATATTTTCAATAATTTCTAAACCATAGCCGATAAGACCAGTTCTCTTTTTAGGATTATTGCTCATCAATTTCATTTTGCTTATACCAAGGTCTCTTAGTATTTGTGCGCCTATGCCATAATCGCGTTCATCCATTTTAAAGCCTAGTTCGATATTGGCATCTACTGTATCCATGCCTTGCTCTTGCAACTTATAAGCTTTTAATTTATTTAATAAACCTATGCCTCTGCCTTCTTGGTTCATATAAAGTATAACGCCTTTGCCTTCCTTTTGAATCATGTTCATGGCTTGGTGCAATTGATCGCCACAATCGCAACGGCAACTGCCAAAAATATCGCCCGTCATACAACTGCTGTGAACTCGCACTAAGATTGATTCATCCTTGTGCCATTCGCCTTTTTTAATCACCAAGTGCTGCATGCCATCGCTAAGTTGAGAATAACATATCAACTCAAAATCACCAAAGCTCGTGGGCATTTTTACATCAATTTCGCGTTTAATTAAACTCTCATTTGCAATTCTGTATTTAATCAAATCCTCTATTGAAACAATTTTCAAATCGTGCTTTTTAGCAATTAACATTAACTCTGGCAAGCGCGCCATTTCACCATCTTCTTTCAATATTTCAACAATACAACCTGCCGGAGGAAAGCCTGCTAATCGCGCAAAATCGATGGCTGCTTCGGTATGACCAGCGCGTTTCAAAACACCTTCTTTTTGTGCTTTTAATGGAAATATATGACCTGGTCGGGCCAAATCAAAGGGAACAGTATCAGCGTGAATTAAGGCTTGTACGGTTTTACTTCTATCGCTTGCCGAAATACCTGTTGTGGTACCATGTCCTTTTAAATCGACCGAAATTGTAAAGGGGGTTTCATGCACTGAGTCGTTTGAACTTACCATCATTTCGAGGTTAAGCTCATTGCAACGCTCAGGCAACAAAGGAACACAGATTAGGCCTCTGCCCTCTTTGGCCATAAAATTAATCATTTCGGGCGTTACATTGCTGGCAGCAGTTAAAAAATCGCCTTCATTTTCGCGGTCCTCATCATCTACTACAATAATTAATTTTCCTGCTTTTATATCGGCTATCGCCTCCTCAATGGTATTGAGTTGAAATTCTTTTGACATTTAAATTTTAAAAGTGCAAATTTAAGAATAATCAGCTTAAATAGACGACCATGCCATAGATTTATCTGATACGCTTATCACACCCTTCTCTAAATGCCAAAATTGTGTTCCATAATGACGCGCTAATTCAACATCATGTGTGGCACAAATAATAATTTTATTTTTTTCAACGGCCAATGTTTTTAACAATTCAAATAATGTTTTCTTAGAAGGATAATCTAAAAAAGCAGTTGGTTCATCCATTACTAAGATTGGTGTATCTTGCACCAAGGCCCTTACAATGGCCGCTTTTTGCAATTCACCATCACTTACTTCATTCAAATATTTTTCTTGTATGGTTTCCATTCCCAATACTTTTAAAATACGCAAAATATCCGATTCAACTTTTACATGATCATGGCTTACTTTTATGTAAGGATACCTACCCAACTTTACTAAATCGATGATGCGAATATGTGCTTCTTCTATTTTTTCAGAATTGATATACGCTAAGGTATGCGAACGTTCTGTAGTTGTAAATTGTCTTAGTGACCGTTGATTGATTAAAATTTCACCAATGCTTATTGGCAACAAACCGACCAAGGTTTTTAACAAAGTGGATTTACCTGCCCCATTGGCACCTGTCAACACAACCAAAGCACCTGCTTGTAATTCACAATTAAAAGGTTGAATTAACAAAGCCTCTTTGCGCTTAATCTGTAGGTCGATAAATTTTAACATGGTTAGTATTTCCGCTTTAATAAAATAAACAAAACAATTGGTCCTCCGATTAAGGCTGCC
>CANFUB010000208.1 GCA_947450015.1 Bacteroidota bacterium
GGCCGTATAAAATACCGCAAGCCAAAAGAATTGAAAATTGAATGTGCAGAATACCGTAGCCAAATTCTATGGGCAGGGGTTTTGATTGTAGGATTAAATCATCAAAGAGTTCCTTATTGCTTAAATAATTGTAAACACTAACAATAGCTGGCACATACAGCGCATAGTTAATGATTAAAGCCCCAGTTAAATGGTGTTTTTTTTGCAAAGGTTGCATTGCAAAATACACCAAAGGGAACAAGAGCAGCGGAATTTTTAAACCTAGAATTCTTAACGCTTCTGCTTGGTTAGCCGAATTAAAATAAGAGCAGACAATGAAAAGGTAGAATAATAGAAACGCAAGCATCAATAACTTGCTTTGCACCGATTGATTTTTGAAACTCGCTTGCCATATGCCAAGAAAACATAGGAGTGCGAAAGCAACACTTATAAGTGCTTTTGAAAGTGTGAAGGAAAAGAAAAGGACAGCAACTAATATTAAAAATATTACACTGTGGTATTTCTTTATTGTTTCAATAATCAGATTATCTGGCGTAATTGATTTTAACCTTGGTATCTTCAGAGATGCCTAATTTATCGGCAACTGTTTTGCTCATCTTAAGAATAACACCAGCAGATGGCTTGCAAGTACCTACCACACGGGCGAACACTGCATTGTTATTTGCAGGATTTGTAATCATAATGATGGTGCCAATTTTTGCGGTTGGATGCAAGACAAAACTTCTATCAGCACTTAACTCACCTTCTGTTGAAATGGCTGCTACACCATCTTCACTTATCTCATCGCCATCTTCAACTGCATATGTTTTGGTAACCATTGGATCTGGTTTATTGCTATTTTTATCTGCCACCATTTTATCGGTTACAACAACTACATTTTCTGGTGTCGCTGGTTCAACTTGTTGGTTGATTTTGGGATCTGGTTTTGTATCATCGGCAATCTCTGGGGTTTCTTCGGCTACCTCAACAGGTTTTTGAGCTGGCTTTGGTGCTGGCTTTGCTTGCGCTGTTTGTTGAACAGTTGAAGTGGTTTCACCAACAATTAACTTCTGACCTAATTGTATATTGGTAGACTTTAAGTTGTTTAATTTTTGAATCGCATCTACACTTGTGCTGTATTTTTTAGCAATCGATGACAATGTTTGTCCTGATTCAACCACATGGTATTTTTTCTCAACCTTCTTAACACTTGTAGTGGTGGTAGTGGCAGCTGTTGCAGTTGTGGTACTTGCAACACTTGTTGGAATCAAAAGCACTTGATTGATTTTTATGCCTGCACTTGAACCTTCATTGGCCGCAAAAATACTCGCAGATGGCACACCATATTTTTTACTAATACCATACACGCCTTCACCCTTGGTAACTTTGTGCATGATGTACTGTTTGCCATCCACTGTTTTTACACCAATCGAATCGTTAGGCATAGCGATGGCGTTTAGACTAATAAAAGTAAGTAAGCCAATAAAGAATTTTAACATAATGTTTACGTGTTAGCGATTTTTAATATTACAAAGTACGCTGCTAAATTACTGTTGCCGTATAAATCCCTTGAAAGGCTTTTCAACAACTGATTTATTTATCATACACTTTAACGATTGAGCTTGCCTTCACTTCTTCTATCAGCACCGCTTCATCCGTGTTTAAATTGAGAATCCTTAGCATTTTTCCTTGTCCTTTTTCTGCAAGTGTTTCTAAAAAAAGTAAAGCATTTTTAGTCTTGCCAAAGGCGATGGTTGTTAACCTTATTTGACTTTTATTGGCCTCGCGTTTTGCCTTTTTAAAAACATCCTCTTCCTTGAAATGGTTACCATTGAATTGCCCGTCGGTAGCAAGGAAAATTTGGTTGTTACCTCCTTCGATAAAATGGTTGTGCGCCATTACATAGGCTAGATTTAAACCTTCTGCCCCAAGACTAGCACCTCTGGCATTCAAAGTATCTATGGCATATAACAAAGCGGCCTTCGACTGTCCACTAACATTTTCAAAAACCACTCTTAATTTGCTAGAGTAAGTAATCAAGGTGATAAAATCTTGCGGGCGCAACACTTCAATTAATGCCTTCATAGACGCTTTTAAGTAAGGTAGTTTAGTGGTATCCTTCATACTTCCAGAAACATCAATCACAAAAATTAAATGGTTGGGTTTATAGGTTGTTGAATTGAAATTATTATCGGCTTCGGCTGCTGGTATATATACGATTGGAGGCTGCTCAACCGTATCCTTCTTTTTTGCAATAACTGGCTTATATACTTGTTGAATGGTATCTGGCAGTGGAATTGGCAAAGGTTCGAGGTAAACAATACAAGTATTATTTTCTTTGCCATATTCGAAATAGACTGATTCGGGTTTGTAGCCTTCTTTATCCGCATTTACTTTGATTGGACCATAAGCACAATTGCATTGGAAAGCCATGCTCCTAAACCCGGGAACACAATTGATGGTTCTTCGATTTTGAATTACACTGACTTTTGGGTTCTTTATTTGTTCGTTGGTAAATTTATCACGTACAACAATGTTCAAAGGAACACGGTTGTTTAAAGGCTGACTATTTTCTATTGAAGGACAAACGGTAAATGCACTTGGATTAATGGATTTAATGTGACCAATGAGTTGGATTTTAATGGGTTCAAAACTGTTGCTAAAGCTTAGGGGTACCACCAAATTAAAGCGGCCTTTTTTTTCAGTATAATAAATTATCCCAATGGTAAAAACATCTCCAGGCGCAATGGTTTTATTGCTGCAAAGCACTTGGTAATCATCGGCAGGTTGGGTTGGTAAAAAGTAAACCGTTTTGGCACCAGCATTTGTAAAATAATAATAGATGGTATCGTTGTTATAACCTTCGATGGTTCCGATATCTACCGTTGTTTTATCTGCAATCATCTGAGCCTTAACATTGGTTAAGCAACAAAAGTAAAATCCAAATATCAACAAGTAATTTTTCATTCTATCATATCAAACGAAAATTGTACCAAATAAATTGTTAGGTCTCAAAATCACATTTCACTAAGGCAAAGTAAAGTAAGGACTGACACTTTTTTAATCCTTAAATTTTACATATTCTTGTACAATATCTGAACATGCTACTGAGTTAAGTATGTCAATTAGCAGCACCTAATGGTTGAACACGACTTCTATAAATTAATGCAAATACCGCTTTACAGCGATTATCAAGTTGTAAAAAAAAGGTATTATGAATTAGCTCTGCTATACCATCCCGACAAGCATCCGAACAATAAGGATGCGGAGGAGTATTTTAAAATTGTAACCCAAGGCTATAATGAATTGAGTGATGCTGATAAAAAATTGGCGTACGACCAGCTCCTACAAAACTATTATTTTTACAAAGTAGAAACGCCAAAGAAAGTTCAAAAATCGAATATTGAGGTGGCGGAAAGGCTGTTCCAAAATTCGGAGCGCAAGCGACAAAATATCATTTCAGATTATTTAGAAGCAGAGCAAACACTGTCGCATAAATACCGCTTATTAATTGCCATATTGTTGAGTATGTCAGGCTTTTTAATGACATACAACCATTGGTATATTAACTACCACGGCATTGATATTATTTATAATTTTGCAGGCTTTTTAATTACTTATTTCGGTGTTTATCTTATTGCCAATAATATTTACAGAAGAGATGCTTATAAGAATGCCATCCATTTAAAACACACCACTGCCGACAGGCGCGCTATTAGGATGTTCTTAACACTCTTTTTCACACTACCTGTTATATTTTACGGGATTGTAGAAACTTCGGCCAAGGTACAACTTACCTATTTTTATGATTATACGACTTGTGAATCTGTAAAATTTCAAGAAGACATGGTCTTTTATGAATACATTGTAAACGATGAAAAAATACTGCGCAGTTTGGTACCAAAATTCAAGGATACCAATATTCCTGAAAGACGCATTCGTGTAAAATTTTCACGCCTAAACCCAAGAATCAGCGAAATAATTGTCATAGAATAAAAAAGTCCTGTGCATCTTTCAATACACAGGACTTTTAATATCTAAAAGAATAGCTTAGGATTAAGCTTCTTTCTTTTTAGCAACTGTTTTTTTAACGGCCGGCTTTTCAGCTTTAGGTTCAGTTGCTTTTGCTACTTTTTTTACTTTCGCTACTTTTTCTTCTTTTGCAGGTGCTGCTAAGGCTTTTGCCTTTGCTACAGCTTTTGCTCTTGGACGACTAACACCATAACTGGCTGCAGTTCTTTTTCCTTTTTTTGTTTTTTTATCTCCTCTTCCCATATTATTTAAATTAAGTGATATGATTATTGAGTGGCAAAAGTAATTAAATTTAATTTAATATTTCAAATTGTTGTAATAACACCTTCATTTTAATGGTTAATCGACAACAATAAGGTTGAAACCTTCCCATCGATAGTCACATTTAGCGAATATACACCTGGACTTAAATTTTCTGTTTGCAAGGCAACAGATGCACCATTGAAAGCAATTGTCTCCAATTTCATACCTGTGGTTGTATAAATTTCGATGACACCTTCTACATCGGTTCCGTAGCCAAATAAATTTAAATATGTTTTAGCATTGGCGGGATTTGGACTTAAAACAATTGACTGAGCCGATTGATTATTGGTTTTATAATTTAACGCCACTAAACCTTCCGAACGCTTAGTTCCATTAATACTGATAGAATGCAATGCATAATAATAAATACCCGGTAATTGTTCAGAAAGATCATCATTATAACTATAGCTAGAAAGTCCAGATTCATTTACATTACATACAACAATTGAATTGGATTGATTGATAAATCTTCTACTTAATTCATAGCTTGCAATTTGATCAACATTAAAACAAGTCCAATTCAATTGTGCTTGGGCACCAACTAACTTGCCTTTTAGTTCAATCTCAATTGGCAATGGAATTAAATAATTGATTAAATAGGTTGCGATACTTCCAAGTTTGTTTGCATTGTCAATATAGGCATAGTTAAACGAGGTGGTCGACTGATTGGCCTTTTTTACATAAAGCACCAAACTATCGGGTTTAAAATTTGGAATTTCATATCTGCTTGTTGTTGCATTCCAATAAATATAGGCTGGCGAAGCGACTGCGGGATTTGGAAAAAGCAAACGGCCA
>CANFUB010000209.1 GCA_947450015.1 Bacteroidota bacterium
TAAAACCCTTTGTTCAATTTCAATAATTCGAACTCACCCTTGGCATTGGTGATAGCCGTTGCAACAATTGATGAGTCGCGCATCTTGCGCAATTCAATATTGGCTTTGGCAATTGGTTCGCCCTTTGAATTGAACACACTGCCTTTGATGCTAAGGTCTTGTGCATGGATGGTACAAATGGTAAAGAAAGAAAATAGAACAAATAATTTCATAGGTGAATTAACAAGATACAAATTAAGACAATTCAAATGGATAAAGGTTTAATGATTAGTTGTAAAGTTGATTAATGGGCCATAAAGCTATAGAGGGCCATGTATACGGCAGCACCAGCTAAATACCCAATGAGGGCTAAGAAAGATATCTTTTTCAAGTACCACATAAAGTTTATTTTTTCCATGCCCATCACAGCAACCCCTGCAGCCGAGCCAATGATTAAACAGCTGCCACCAGTACCCGCAGCATAAGCTATGAACTCCCATAATTTAGCATCCATGGGATAAGCTTCGAGCGAATACATTTTTATAGTAGCTGCCACAATGGGCACATTATCGACTACCGAAGACAGTAAGCCAATGGCAATCGCAATGGCATCTTTGTTACCAATGGTAGTATCCATCCAAACCGCCAATCCGCCTAATACACCTGTACCCTGCAAAACACCAATGGCCAATAAAATACCCAAGAAAAATAAAATACTTGGCACATCAATTTTTGTTAAAGCATGCAAAGCAGTGTAAGGTTTTTTCTCTTCTTCCGTTTTATCGATGTGTAAAATTTCTGAGACAATCCAAATGATACCAAGACTTAAAAGCATTCCCATGTAGGGCGGCAAGTGTGTTATGGTTTTAAAGGCAGGTACAAATAACAAACCCAACAAACCAATCACTAACATTAATTTGCTGCCTTTGATGCGCTCAGTTTTCTCTGCTTTTTCTAAATCTATTTTATCGCTTTTAACGCTTCCTTTTAATCTAAAACTAATGACAATTAATGGCACGATTAAACATACCAAAGATGGAATAAACAACATTTTAATAATGTTCGTACTGCTTATCTGTCCGCCTATCCAAAGCATGGTAGTAGTTACATCACCTATGGGCGACCAGGCTCCACCAGCATTGGCGGCTATGATGACCATGCCCGCAAAAAACAAACGTTGCTCTTTATCATGTACTAATTTTCTCAATAAAGAAACCATTACTATGGCGGTGGTTAAATTATCGAGTAAGGCAGAGAGAAAAAAGGTTATGATGGACACAATCCATAATAATTTTCTTGTATCCTTGGTAGTAATTCTATTTGTTATAATTTTAAATCCTTCGTGGGCATCTATTAATTCTACGATGGTCATGGCCCCCATTAGGAAAAACAAAATTTGTGAGGTACTCGCCAATTCATGGTTCAATTCTTCATTGATGGCATCGATGTGAAAATGCGCACCCAAAGCCCACACGGCCCACATTAAAGCGCCTACCACAATGGCAGAGGCTGTTTTATTAATGTGTATGCTATGCTCGAAAGCAATGGCTGCATAGCCTAATACAAAAATGAGAATGAGTGCTAATTCCATAAAGGGTTAAAGTGCGAAGATAACCCCAAGGTTTAATTTTAAACAAAATTAATTGTTGTATTCCCTAAAAGTTCGCCTGACGGACACTGCAATTTAAGCGCATGCCAAGTCCATAAAAACTGTTGTTTTGAGCACCAGCAGAGCGGTAATTGTAACGCAAGTCGATGAACAAATTGTGCTTGAGCATGTAGGATATTAAAACTTCACCAATGATTAAGTTTTGGGTATTGCCCATAAAAATTTTTGAATTATTATTGGTCACACGGGTATCGTAACTTCTTAAAATATTGCCACCATAATTGCGACCCAATAAACTTGAATCAACTCCGCGTTTAGCATAAATGCCTGTGATGGTAATGAACCATTTTTTCAAATTGTATTTAACCTCCAAAACACCTTCTCCAAAATTGGCACCCAATGGATGCGCCAAGGGTTGATTGAAATGCGAATAACTTTGTGTGGTTCTGTAATGACTATAAGTATATGGACGAATTCTATTGTATTCTAACAACACATCTAAACCTTTGATGCGAGCCAAATCGAAAGCCCTTGCACCTATTTGATAACCGTATTTATTGCCCCACCAGTGTTTGTTATTTTTCAATTCACTTAACTTAAATTCATCGAGTAAAAACTGACCGTAAAACAAGTAACGGTTTCGCAATGTCCAACTGAAATCTAACGCCAACAAACTGTTATCGCGACTGCCCAAACTCGATTCTACTGCTCTGTAAAAAATAACAGGATTCAAATAATTAAAATCGAATTGATTGGCTTGGGTTGAATCGTGGCGATCGAACACCACCATCTCATTCACACCTATGTTTAAATTATGGGTAATATCGACACTCAAACGGTGAAAGGCTGCGTATTTTTTGCCGAACAAGGTATTGCCGAGTATCTGACCATTATCGGTAAACTGGGTAAACAAATTTTGATAATGTACACGGCCTACTTTGGTGTTTATTTTTAAAAATAAATACTGAGGTGCAAAATCACTTAAGATGAGCGAGCGGTAGCCCTGCCCTATTTTATTGCGGTCGTGACCGAATTTAAAATTGATATGTTGATTGGCTGCATTCCATGTCACATAGCCACGGGCTTGAAAAAAATCGACGGCCGAACCTGTTTTAAATTTTTTGTAGAACAACTCACTTGGCACATAATTCAATGAATCGGGTAATTGATTGTATTGGGTTGGCATGGCCATTTGGTTATCGGTAAAATACGTATAGAACCCTACGCCTCTTTGTTTACCGCCAATGTTGCCCCATACTTCGGCACCTCTTGAATTTTGATACAAGGTTCTGCTACTGGCGCTTTCTTTGGCACCCCACAAATTCAATACAGGATTCACCACCAATACATAATCAGATTCTTTCTTAGCAATGCAAGCACTTGGATATTCGTAAAAAGCATACAAGGGCTTTTTACTTTTTATATTTAAATTTTCAATTTGTAAATAATTACTACTTGCATTATCAGCCGTACCAACGACTTCCATGATCGATGACTTTCCAGTATCGTCGAATCTAAATCGCAAACCTCTGTGGTACTCTTGGTCTTGCATAGCGCCTACCAAGCCTCCACCCCACCCAACAACGGCATTTTTAAAACTCAAGTATTCACCTAAACTTCCGCTGGGGTAATACACCCTTTGTGCCTTCAGATTTTGTAAACCGATTAATACAAATATTCCTAAAATATAAATTTTAAAACGCGTGTGCATATTGCAAACAAACATACATAAAAATGTTAGGATGATGAAAACACCTTGTATGGATTATAAGACATTGTAGCTGGTACCCATGATTTTTGCAATGGCATTGCGTACAGCTATCAATTGAATGTTATACTCCTGGCAGTGTTCAATTTCATCTGCATGGGTAGCCTTAGAAAATTCTTCGAGGTTGTTTTTAATCAAGCGGTTCACCTTGCTTAACTTTAAAAACAAAAACACCGATTGCAGATTGCGGATATAATTTTCTTTTTGTGTGGGAATCACTTTACCACCTTCTAACCAAAAAGGACTGAGCTCATACTTATCGACTTCAGATAAAACATCTGCAGCTAATTTTCTAATATCGCCATCCATGTGGTTGGTAAAAAAATGCTCATCGAAACTCAAATGCTCTTCGATGTGCTGTTTCACTTCATTAATGATTTTATCGTAAAGCACATTGCTAATTTTCAGTGCTTCATCTTCATGCAATTCTCTGAAAATAAAATCAGCCACTGTGGCTTCATCTGTAAATTTTTCGTTGCCGTTTTGAATTAATAAACGTACCAGTTCTAACTCTTGCTCCTCGCCTGTCTCATACACTTTAGGCTCGGGCAATTTGGTTTGTAAGATGTCTTTTATCTCTTCATCAAAATGGGTAGGAATATTGCCTTCCCCACTTTTCCGACGCATTTTATTGATTTCAGAGAGCAATAATTTCTCATCCATGTCTACCAACTTGCTGCACTCGCGGGCATAAGCTGCGCGCTTCATCGCATCGGGTATCACAGAAATACTTTGCATTAAGTTTTTAACAACTTCCGTTTTTCTTATGGGGTCGTTTTCTAAACCTGTTAGTAGCAACTCGATTTTAAATAAAATAAAATCCTTTGCCTTGTCTTTCAGAAATAATGAAAAGGCTTCGGCCCCTAATTGTTTACAATATGAATCGGGATCTTCGCCTTCTGGAAAACTCACCGTTCTTACGTTTAAGCCTTGGGCCAATAACAAATCTATCCCTCTGAGTGAAGCCTTAATACCAGCTGAATCGCCATCGTATAAAACCGTTACATTTTCGGTAAAACGTTTAATTAATTTAATTTGACCTTCAGTTAACGATGTGCCCGAAGAAGCTACCACATTGGTAACACCTGCTTGGTGCAAAGTAATAACATCGGTATAGCCTTCCACCAAAAAACAATTGTTCAAGGCCTTAATACCTTTTTTAGATTGGTAAATACCGTACAATACATTGCTCTTGTGGTACACCTCAGTTTCGGGCGAGTTTAAATATTTCGGTGACTTATCATCCTTTACCAATTGGCGTCCACCAAAGGCTATGACCTTTCCCGTTAAATCGTGTATAGGAAAAATAACCCGCTGACGGAACATATCGAAATAGGTACCGCGCTCTTCATTTTTTTTGATTAAACCAGCGCTCACAAAATAGTCGAGGTTGAATTGGTTTTTTGAGGCTTCGTTCACCAAACTTTCCCAGCCTTGGGGCGAGTAACCCAATTCAAATGCCTCGATGGTTTGTTGTGTGTAACCGCGTTCCCTAAAATAATTTTCACCTGCTACCTGACCTTCTTCTGTTTTTAATTGGGCCTTAAAATAATTTTTAGCAAATTCTAACGCTACAATTAAACTATCGCGAACCTTTTGTTGTTCATTGTATTCATCGCTGCTTTGGGCATTGTCTTCTTCTAAAACAATTTGGTATTTTAAAGCCAATCTGCGAATGGCATCGGTAAACGACAAATGATCATGCTCCATTAAAAAACTCACTGAGTTACCTGCTTTACCACAACCA
>CANFUB010000210.1 GCA_947450015.1 Bacteroidota bacterium
ATGGGCAAATTGTTAAGCACTCCGCCATCTACTAGCAGATAGCCATTGTAGGCGATGGGTTCGAATACAACAGGAATGCAAGAAGAGGCAATAATAGCAGTAGAGAGTTTGCCGGATGAAAAATAAACCACTTCGCCATTCATGATATCGGTAGTGGCCACATAAAAAGGCATGGACAAACTTTCGAAAGTGTTTTCAGGAAAATGTTCTAAGATGAGTTTTTCGAACAGCGACATGTTGAACAAGCCCGCCTTACCGAATAGGAAATGTTTAAAGTCGAAGAGCTTGCCGTTTTTGATAATCTCTGTAATTTTCTCGGGACTATAACCCTTGGTTAAAAAAGCGCCAACAGCGGCTCCACCACTGGTGCCCGAAATGATATCGGCTTTGATGCCCAGTTCATTTAAAGCTTTGATGATGCCGAGGTGTGCAATACACCTGGTGCCACCGCCAGATAAAACCAAGCCGATTTTAGACATTGTTTTACAATTAAATACTTTGCAAGTATTGTTTTACTTCTTTCAAATACACTTTATAAGGCGCATCGCTGGCATGTATTTTTCCTAGTAAGCGCGCACCCCAATAGCCCGACATGATAAAGTAAGCCACTTGTTTGGCTTTGGTTTCTACTTTTAACAAACCTGTTTTTTTGCCATGGTTGACACATTTTACAATGGCCTCTTCCCAGGCGTTGGTCATGGTGAGCAAGGCACTGTTCAAACTACCGTTCGTAGGTGCCAATTCTTGTATCAGGTTACCGAGTGGACAACCAAAAGCGGGTTCAAAATAGGGGTCGTCGAGTAACAAATAGCTAAGCATGCCGTATAGGTCGTCGGCCGGACTTAAAGCATTGTTGAGTGGTTGCACCATGGTTTCTTCTAAGTAGGGAAACAATACATCGTTGAGCATGGCAAGGGCCATTTCCTCTTTGTTTTTAAAATGGTAATAGAAAGCGCCCTTTGTTAAACGACTGGCATGAATAATATCATCGATACTGGTGGCGTGGTAGCCATTGCTGTAAATAAGTTCGTAGGCTTTGTCTAAAATGATTTGTTTGGTTTCTTCCGCTTTTTTCATAAAAAATACTAGTTGGTATGTTTTAGGCAAATAAACATAAAATTAAAAATACCACCAAAGAGATGTCCACTAAGTTATGAGTTGATAGCACTCAAAACTATACAGCTTGTTTTAATAGTAAATGTTTACAAAACAAATAGTAAGCATCAAGTAGAAAATAAAAAAACACCCCCATTATCAATAATTACACCAAACTTTATTTCACTGAATTATAAATACATAAACGTGCAGACCATAAATAATATTTGAAAATTGAATTATGCTCCTATATTTGAACCCATACAGCAAATAAGTTCTTTTAAAATTTCCCTAACTTGAAAAATAGTGATAAAATATTTGTTTGTATTTTACAATTGTCTTTGGCATTTAATGCTAGATAATTATTCCTTAATTCATTTTTCTAAGTTAGCTTCTGCATTTACTTCATCATTGAATTAAATGTAATATAGTGCTGAATTAAGATTCACGTCTTGATAATTGAAGGCTGCCTTTTATTGATTTTTATTACTAACTTTTTAGTAATGAATATTAAACTTAAATTTGGAATATGAAAAATAGTTATAATAAAATATTATTGATTCTCATGACCTTAGTATTATTCAATTTTGGATGCAAACCAAAAGATTGCCATAAAGATGGTACCTGTGCAGCAGATAATAGAGTCTATCCACTAGGAGAAGCAAAAAACTATTTATGCTTTAATAAAGGAAGTTATTGGATTTATAAAAACACTAAAACTGGCGATTTAGACACACAAGTTTGTGAAGGCTATCTTCTAGATAATATTGTTGAAAAAGGCACTTTTAACCACACCAAGCATATAACCGTTCGTTACGAGTATATGTCAAGAACAATCAGTAGTTCATTCAATGATTATTATTATTATGATGAAACTGCAGGATATAATCCAGATGCTATAAGACAATTAAAAACCATTGTCGACAGAAATTCCTCAAAAATAGGTTCTATTGAAGCGTTTTTTTATCCATTTATCATTAATGACAAAGAAGGAAATGGAAGTTCAATGACAACTTGCTTAGGACTAGACAGCACCCTCGTTGTCCAAGGCAAAACCTATTACAATGTTGCCAAATTTGAATTAGATAAGGATGATATTTGGGAAGACAAATTGAGTTGTACAAGAGCCAATAGTGTTTATTATTGGGCTAAAGATGTTGGTCTCATAAAAAAGGAAATGAAGTCATGTAATTATTCTTGGGAATTAATAGAATACAATATAATCAAATGATATGAAATTAAGTAAAATACTTATTGTTTTATACCTCCTGTTTCTAGGTAGTATGAAATTAAACGCTCAAACAACAACTGATATTGAGTTGCACAACCGTTATTGGACTTACCGAGAAAATTTTAGAAAGTATTTTACAAAAATTGGTGAAAAGAATGGCGAAGGCTTACCATTCTCTGATATTAAAGTAGGTCTTGGTGCAGATTTAACCCCACTCAACAATAGTGGTGCAGTAATTAAAGATAGGTCAGCAGGGTTTAAGGGAATGTTAAATGTAGGAGGAGATGTTACCTATTATTTTGCTGAGTATTTGGGGATATTATCTTCAGAATATTGGTTGTTGAAAAATCAGGGAAAAGGTGAAAGTGAAGAAATGAAGGCTGTTAAAAATGAACTTTATTTTGCAGTTTATGCAGTTGAAAGATTGGATAAATATTCTAAAGGATATTATCAAATGGGTAACCCTGATACTCATGCGGATGGTTTTTTTGTCCGAGATGATTCTGAACCAAGGATAATTAATTACCTTGAAGGATATATCTTTCCAAAAGTATCCTTTTTTACGAGTATTCCATCTCAAGGACGACTTCTAGATGAAGGATTATCAAATAGAGCAAGTAACCCAATCTTTTCGCCAGCAACTTTTTATTGTGAAACAATAAAAACGCTGATGTGTACTTCTTAAAAATCGAAATTTATTTCACTAACATTTTTTAAATGACGAACTATATTTTCATCCAAATTCTCAAAAAAACTTTTATTGATTCATTTTTATTGATTTTTAATGGCATCAATTCTGTTTCGCGGTGTGGTAAAAAAAAGGTGTGCATCCTCCACAATCAGCGTGCTCACCTCTTCTCCAAGGTTATCATGTACTGGTCGCAACAAACCGTAAATGGCCACCATTTTTCTATGATACCATCCAACCTACTCAGCACCTTAAACCACTTTGGATGTCGCTCCACAAAATGTTCAATAAACGGTGGCGGCACTGTAATGCTAATGCCTTTTAAGGAGACTACTTTAAAGTCTTTTTTCAGTGCTTTGATAACATAGTTCGGGTTGTAGTAAAAGCATTTAAAGATGGTGCCTTCAATATGCGCATCGGTGCCTCCTTTTTTAAACCTGCGGAAAGCTGTTTTAAATTGACCTTTAAACAACATGATCAATTCCCATGGGCAAATTTTAGGCATGATCACAATGCTAATTTTGCCTTTGTCGTTCAATAAGGGTGTCATAGACTGCAATACCTTATCGAGTTGTTGGGTGCAATTCAGTCCGCTAAAATTAGAGTAGATATGGTCGAAGGTTTGGGGTTGCAATTGCTCCAAATGTTCGAAGTTGCATTTCTGTATTTGAATGCGGTCGTGCAATTGGTGTTGCTCAACTTTTGCTTTGATGTGTTGTAGCATGCCATCGGCATTGTCAGTAGCCAGTATGGTATGTCCTAAGCCAGCAATGTACAGAGTATCCATGCCAGTGCCGCAATTCAATTCGAGAATATGCGATTGGGGTTTGAGGTGTAAAACCAATTCTTCTCTGAATTTTTTACGCATGTATTCCGACAGTAGGTTGGTGGTGTACAGGTCGTCGAAAACAAAGGATTGCTTCGAGAAGGCATCACTGACTTTATGTATGTTGGGATCCATTAGTGTGTAGGTTGGGGTGGGGTTAAGGAATGGTTTGTCATCTTTTCCCCCGACTGAAGTCGGGGGTTATTAAGATTTGACCCCTCTGGGGTCATTTTTGAGTTAGCAGTAGTTTGTACTAGTACTTTGTTTTTATTAAGTCGCCAACCTATAGTGCTGGGGATGTTTATGACCCCTGAATGAAGTCGGGGGTTATAGACATATGACCCCTTCGGGGTCGTGATTGAAAAAGAGGATATGCCATTCAATATTGCTATCATTTTACGCTTTATTTTTTTGTAGTTGATAGGATTGAAGGCTGCTTTTGAGTGTATATTTTAGGTAGCTAGCGAATGCTTTTATATTGGTTGAGAATGCGGCATGGCCATTGAGTTTATTCAAAGCTTTTCTTTTTCTATAAATGCTGTGCATCAGGCGGTGCAAGGTTTTATAGAATGCTGGAGGATAAGTGTTCTTGAACATTAAAGCCAATTCATCGCTATCGGTCCAATTGCTTTTTGCACTTAATTCATGTTTTACCTTTTCGTAAAACGAAGTGCCAGGCAAAGGATAGGAAACCGAGATACCTATATCATCGGGCATGCATTCTTCTACCAATGCAATGGTTTTTTGAATATCCTCCATGGTTTCGCCAAGGTAACCAAATTGCAAGAAGAAAGCGGCTTTAATGCCCTGTGTTTTTAAAAGTTGACGGGCCTTTTTTATTTGCTCAACAGTGGTGCCTTTGTCCATGGCATCCAATATTTTTTGTGAACCCGACTCTGCACCCATCCACACTTCATCACAACCAGAGAGGGCTAGACTATCGACATACCGATCGACCACTAATAAGTCGGCACGCGACTGGATTTTGTATTTAAACCGAATATTTTCTTTTTGTATCAACTCGGCAAAAACCTCAACCCAAGAGGGTTTTAAGCCAAAGATATCGTCGCAAAACCATACATGATCGAATGTAAAATATGAACGAATCAGTTTTAATTCCTTCACAACATTTTCGGGTGAGCGCATGTTGTAGATATTGCCGTAAATAGGCTTCGCACACCAGTTGCATTTGTAAGGACAGCCGCGTGTAGTCGCAATGTTTACAGAAAAATA